>NZ_CP135009.1:0-300000 GCF_039383305.1 Buchnera aphidicola (Nippolachnus piri)
ATGTTAGAAAAAAAATATGATGTCATCGTAATTGGAGGAGGTCATGCTGGAATTGAAGCGTCTTCGGCAGCTGCTAGAATGAATTGTCGTACTTTATTGCTTACTCAAAATAAAAAAACTATTGGTACTCTTTCTTGTAATCCTTCTGTTGGAGGGATTGGAAAAGGACAATTGGTTAAAGAAATTGATGCATTAGGTGGTTTAATGGCAATTGCAACAGATTTTTCAGGAATACAATTTAAAATTTTAAATGTAAGAAAGGGTCCAGCTGTAAGATCTACACGTGCGCAGGTAGATAGAACATTATATGCTCAAAAAATTCAAAATCTTTTAAAATCACAAAAAAATTTGACTATTATCGAAGATGAAGTTCAAAAATTAATTATAAAAAATAATAAAATTATTGGAGTATTAACATTAAATTTAATAACTTATTATAGTGTTTCTGTAGTTTTAACTGCTGGTACATTTTTAGGGGGAAAAATTTATTTTGGTTCGACTGTTTTGGAAGGAGGACGTTTTAAAGATAAATCTTCTAAAGCTTTGTCTCAAAATTTATGTAATTTACCTTTTCGTATTCGTAGATTAAAAACAGGTACTCCCCCTCGAATAGATAAGAATAGTATTAATTTTTTTTCTTTAGAAAAACAATTTAGTGATAATCCTATACCAGTTTTTTCTTTTTTAGGAAAAATTTCTCAACATCCTGCTCAAGTACCATGTTATATTACTTATACTACAGAAAAAACTCATAATTTAATTTTTAAAAATTTAAAAAAAAGTCCTTTATATTCTGGAATTATAAAAAGTTTAGGACCTAGATATTGTCCTTCTATTGAAGATAAGATTGTTCGTTTTCCTGATAAAATTCGACATCAAATTTTTTTAGAACCTGAGGGTTTAAATAGTCAAATTTTTTATCCTAATGGTATTTCAACTTGTTTACCATTAAATATACAAAAATTATTAATTAATTCTATTCCAGGGTTAGAAAAGGCATTAATTGTGCAACCTGGATATGCTGTTGAATATGATTATTTTGATTCAAGAGATTTAAATTTAACTTTAGAATCAAAATTTATTTCAGGATTTTTTTTAGCTGGACAAATAAATGGTACTACCGGTTATGAAGAAGCAGCAGCTCAAGGAATTTTAGCTGGTTTAAATGCTGCTTTATATTTTAAAAATAAAGATTTATGGTTTCCTTTAAGAAGTCAGGGATATTTAGGTGTTTTGATAGATGATTTATGTAATAAAGGGACTTTTGAACCTTATCGTATGTTTACTTCTCGAGCTGAATATCGTTTATCTTTACGTGAGAGTAATGCGGATTTAAGATTGACTGAAATTGGTTATAAATTTGGTTTAATAAATGAAAAAAGATGGAAGAGATTATTACAAAAAAAATTTCATATTAAAAAAGAAATAATGTATTTAAAAAAAAAAATTATTTCATGTAATTCTTCTCGCGCTAAAATTTTGAATTTTTTTTTACCAAAAAAATTAACTAGTAATTTTTCTGCTTTTAAATTATTAAAACGTCCAGAAATTTTTTATTCAATGTTAATTGATCATAAATATTTTTTAAATAATCTTAGTGCTCAGGATTTTGAAGCTATTTTAGAATTAGAAACACAAATAAAATATTCTGGATATATTCGACGTCAAATTTCTGAAATTAAAAAATTTTTTTTTTATGAAAAAACTTTCTTACCAAGAAATTTAGATTATACAAAAATTTACGGATTATCTAATGAAGTATCTTCTAAATTAAATTATTATAAACCTTTTTCTTTAGGTCAAGCTTCTCGTATTTCTGGAATTACACCAGCAGCAATTTCTATATTATTAATTTTTTTAAAAAAAAAATTTTAAATATTTTTTAAAATATTTCTTTTTTAAAAAATATTTTATGATATAATTTATAAAATTTTTTATGATCCAGATTTTTTATGATCCAGATTTTTTATGATCCAGATTTTTTATGATCCAGATTTTTTATGATCCAGATTTTTTATGATCCAGATTTTTTATGATCCAGATTTTTTATGATCCAGATTTTTTATGATCCAGATTTTTTATGATCCAGATTTTTTATGATCCAGATTTTTTATGATCCAGATTTTTTATGATCCAGATTTTTTATGATCCAGATTTTTTATGATCCAGATTTTTTATGATCCAGATTTTTTATGATCCAGATTTTTTATGATCCAGATTTTTTATGATCCAGATTTTTTATGATCCAGATTTTTTATGATCCAGATTTTTTATGATCCAGATTTTTTATGATCCAGATTTTTTATGATCCAGATTTTTTATGATCCAGATTTTTTATGATCCAGATTTTTTATGATCCAGATTTTTTATGATCCAGATTTTTTATGATCCAGATTTTTTATGATCCAGATTTTTTATGATCCAGATTTTTTATGATCCAGATTTTTTATGATCCAGATTTTTTATGATCCAGATTTTTTATGATCCAGATTTTTTATGATCCAGATTTTTTATGATCCAGATTTTTTATGATCCAGATTTTTTATGATCCAGATTTTTTATGATCCAGATTTTTTATGATCCAGATTTTTTATGATCCAGATTTTTTATGATCCAGATTTTTTATGATCCAGATTTTTTATGATCCAGATTTTTTATGATCCAGATTTTTTATGATCCAGATTTTTTATGATCCAGATTTTTTATGATCCAGATTTTTTATGATCCAGATTTTTTATGATCCAGATTTTTTATGATCCAGATTTTTTATTTGTGTAAATTATTATAAAAATTTAAATATCTATATTATCCGCATATAATGCATTTTTTTCTATAAAAATTTTTCTTGGTTCTACTAAATCACCCATTAATGTACGAAATAATCTATTTGCTGAATTTTTATCTTTTATAGTTACTTGTAACATTTTTCGAGTTTTTGGATTCATAGTAGTTTCCCATAATTGATTAGGATTCATTTCTCCTAAACCTTTATATCTCTGAATATTAATATATTTTTTAGTTTCTCGAATTAATTTTTTTAATAAATTTTCAAAATTTTTAATTAAAAATTTTTTGTTTTTAAATTCAAGAAAAATTTTTTTTTTTTTAAAAAAATAAATTTTTTTCGAAAATTTTAGAATTTTTTTAAAGATTTCGGAAACAAAAAAATTTTGTGTTAGATTATAATTATAAATATTTTTATATTTAGTTAATTGTATTTTAAAAATAATTTTTTCTTTTTTTTTTTTTAATATATATATATATTTTTCGTAATTATTTTTAATATTATGATTTAAATATTTAATTAGTTTTTTAATCCAATTTTTTATATTTAGTAAATTATTTAAAGATTTTAAAGGTGGAATATATAGCATAGATTTTAAAATATTTATAGGAATTATATTTGTAAATTTTATAAATAATTTTTCTAATTTTTGATATTTTTTTATAAGGTTTACAAAAGATTCTTGAAGATATTTTTTCTTAGAAATTTTATTATATACAAAATTTGTATTTTTAAATATATAATTTAATTGATATTTATATAATGATTTTTCATCATTAATATATTTTTCTATTTTTCCTAATTTTATACGATATAATGGTGGTTGTGCGATATAGACGTGTCCTTGCTCAATAATTTCAGGCATTTTTCGAAAAAAAAATGTTAATAATAAAGTACGAATATGTGAACCATCTACGTCAGCATCTGTCATAATAATAATATTATTATATCGTAATTTTTTTGGATTATATTCTTCTTTACCAAAACCACATCCTAACGCTGTAATTAAAGTTAATAATTCTTGAGATGTTAAAATTTTATCAAAGGTAGCTTTTTCAATATTTAAAATTTTTCCTTTTAATGGTAAAATTGCTTGATTTTTTCGATTTCGTCCTTGTTTTGCCGAACCTCCTGCAGAGTCTCCTTCTACGAGATATAATTCTGAATGTAAAGGATCTCTTTCTTGGCAATCTGCTAATTTTCCTGGTAAATTAGTTATATCTAAAATATTTTTTTTTCGAGTTATTTCTCTTGCTTTTTTAGCTGCTTCTCGACAACGCGCTGCTTCTATAATTTTTTGTGTAATATTTTTGGTATCCTGTGGATTTTCTAATAAATATTCCATTAAATTTTCATTAAGTAAGGTTTCTACTACAGATTTTACTTCTGAAGAAATTAATTTTTCTTTAGTTTGAGAAGAAAATTTTGGATTAAATAATTTTATAGAAATTATAGCAGTTAATCCTTCGCGTGTATCATCTCCAATAATATTAGTTTTATTTTTTTTATTTAATCCTTCTTTTTCTATATATGTATTAAATGTGCGAGTTAGAGATGCTCTAAATCCAGATAAATGACTTCCTCCATCTTTTTGGGGAATATTATTAGTAAAGCAATGTATAGATTCTCGTATATCATTGTTCCATTGCATAGCTATATTTACTATAATATTTAATTTTTTACTTTTAAATTTAAATATTTGATTATGTATCGGAGTTTTTTTTTGATTTAAGAATTTTATAAAAGATTTAATACCTCCTTTATTTTTATATTTTATTATTTTTTTATTTTTTAAATTTTCTAATGTAATAAAAATACGAGAATTTAAAAAAGATAATTCTTGTAATCTTTTATGTAAAATATCTTGATTAAAATCAATATTTTTAGTAAATATCATTTTACTAGGCCAAAATTTTATTTTTGTACCATTTAATGAACTTTTTCCAATTTTTTTTAAAGGTTTATGTGGTGTACCGTTATAATATTTTTGATAATAAATTTTTTTGTTTCTATAAATATATAATTCTAATTTTTCAGAAAGAGCATTTACTACTGAGATTCCTACTCCATGTAATCCTCCTGAAATTTTATATGAATCTTCATCGAATTTTCCTCCTGCATGTAAAATTGTCATAATAACTTCTGCTGCAGAAACGCCTACTTCAGGATGTATATCAGTTGGGATACCTCTTCCATCATCTTGTATTGAAATTGAATGATCTAAATGCATAATAATTTTGATAGATTTACAAAATCCCGCTAATGCTTCATCAATAGAATTATCTACAACTTCAAATACCATATGATGTAAGCCTGTACCATCTTCTGTATCTCCAATATACATTCCAGGTCTTTTTTTTACAGCATCTAGACCTTTTAAAATTTTTATATTAGATGAATTATATTGATTTGGCATATTTTTTCCTTTTTAAAAAAAATTTTTTAAAAAAATGTTTAATTTATAATAATATTTTTTTTTTTTTATAAATGTAAAGGCATAATAATAAAACAAATTTTAGGTTTTTCTTTTGATTGTATTTGAATACTAGTAATAGGTTTTTTAAATAAAAAATCAATTTCTTGAGTTTGTATAATATTTAATGTATCTAATAAATAGAAGACATTTAATGAAAATTCAATATTTTCAGATATTTTTTTTATTTTTAGAATTTCTTTTGATTTTTCATCATTTTGATTGTTTGTTCTAATAATTAATTTTTTTTTAAAAAATTGTAATGTAACTCCTTTAAAAATTGTATTGCATAAAACAGAGGCTCGTAATAAAGCTTCTTTTAATGGTTGAGAAAGAATTGAAATTCTTAGGATAGGTGGTAATAATAAAATTTCTTTATAATTTGGAAAATCACCTTCTAGTAATTTTGTAGTTAATTTAAGATTTTCTATATAAAAGATAATATCATGATGACTAATAATTAATTTAATTTGATTTTTAGTATTTTCTAACAAATGTATTAATTCTATAATACATTTTTTATGTAATATAATAGAAAAATTAGGTATTTTTTTTTTAAAAATAATTTTATAAATTGCCATTCTATGTCCATCAGTAGCGACACTATAGAGAATATTATTTTTAACTTCAATTAACATTCCATTTAAATAATTTCGTACATCTTGATTAGCAATGGCAATTTGTGTCATAGAAATAATGTTTTTAAATTTTTTTTGGGATAAAGAAAATATAATATTTTTTTGTGTATGATTAAATTTAGGAAAATTTTCAGACGGTAATGTTATCATATGAAAATGAGAATTAAAAATTTTAATTTGAAAAATATTATTATTTATTGAAAAATTTAATTGTGTTTTTGGAGGAATATTACGACAAATATTCAATAATTTTTTTCCTGAAATAGTAATTTTTCCAGTTTCTTGAATATTAAATTTTTCTTTTTTTATAAAAATACATAGTTCTAAATCTAAATTAGAGCAAGTTAAAGTCATTCCTTTTTCAGAAATTTCTAATAGTACATTTTCTAAAATAGGAAAAATAGGATTTTTTGTTAAAATATTACTTATTTTTTTAAAAGAATTTAAAAATATTTCTTTTTGTATAGTAAATTGCATAAGATTATAAAGATAGTTTATATAGTAAATTTTTGAAATTTATTAAAATTTCAGGATTATTTTTTTTTAATTTTTTTATTTTTCGACATGCATGTAAAATTGTTGTATGATCTCGTCCTCCAAAAAAAATTCCAATTTCTGGTAAACTATATTGTGTTAATTTTTTAGTTAAAGAGATAGCAATTTGTCGCGGATGTGAAATTGATTTTGATCTTTTTTTTGATAATAAATCTTTTATAGTAATGTTATAATGTTCTGATACTTTTTTTAAAATTTTTTTTACTGTTATTTTTTTTTTTTGAGATTGAATTTGGTCTTTTAAGGCAAATTGAGCTAATTCAATAGTAATTTCTTTTTGAGTAAATTGAGCATGCATTTTAATTTTATTTAGAGCACCTTCTAATTCTCTGATATTAAAATATAAATTTTTAGCTATGAATTTTGCTACTTTATATGGTAAAAAAATTTTTTTTAAATTAGATTTTTGTATTAAAATTTTAATTCTTGTTTTTAATTCGGGCGGGTGAATAGCAACAGTAATACCCCATCCAAAACGAGATTTTAAACGTTCTGCAATACCTGGTAGTTTTTGTGGGTAGCAATCAGAGGTTAAAATAATTTTATGATTTCCTTCAAAAAGTGTATTAAAAGTGTGAAATAATTCTTCTTGTGAACGTTTTTTTTTAGAAAAAAATTGAATATCATCAATTAAAAGCGTGTTTACAGAACGATAATATTTTTTAAATTCTTCAATAGAATTATTTTTTAATGATTTTACCATATTTTGTACAAATTTTTCTGAATGTATATAAATTACTTTATTAGAAAATTTTTTAGATAAAATACAATTTCCAATAGCATGTAACAAATGTGTTTTTCCTAATCCTGTATTTCCATAAATGAATAATGGATTATATGTTGTTGTATTTAGATTGTTAGCTATTTGTAACGATGAATATTTTGCTAATTGATTAGATTTTCCTTCAATAAAATTGTTAAAATTATATTTTTTATTAATTGTAATTTGAGAATAATTTTTTTTTTTTTTAAATTTTTGATTATTTATTTCTTCTTTTTTCTTAAGATTTTTTGTATTAGATTCTTTAGGGAGTATTTGTAATACAATACAAGGAGGTTTTATTCTATAAAATTTATGTAATAATTGGTTAAAATTTTTAATGTATTTATTTTTGATCCAATTAAGAATAAATTCATTTGGAGTATAAAGATGTAAAATATTATTATGAATTTTAGCTTTTAATGGTCGTATCCAAATAGTAAATTCTGTAGGTGTTAATTTTTTTTTTAGATGTGATAAACATTTTTTCCAAATTGAAAGAGACATAAATTTTCCTAAAATTAGAAAAAAATATATTATTTTTGTATTATATTTTTTTATGATAAATTAATGTTACTTTTTAATTTTTTTTTAAATATTTATTTTGATTTTAATATTATTTGTAAATTAAAATAATTAATTATAAAATATTTAAAAAATTTATATTTTTTTTAAAAAAAATATTTTTATATTTATAATATAAAAATTTTATAATATGTTTTTAAGGAATTTTAAAAATGAAACGTACTTTTCAACCTTCTTGCATTAAACGAAAACGTTCTCATGGTTTTCGTGTTCGTATGTCTACGAAAAATGGGAGATGTATTATTGCGCGTCGACGTTTTAAATTACGTCGTATTTTAAGTGCATAATTTTAACATAGAAATAATTAAAAATATGAAAAATTTTTCATTTCACAAAAATTTACATTTAAAAAAAACAAAAGATTTTAATTATGTATATCAAAATCATCAAAAAAAGATTACTTCTGAATTGATAGTATTAGGTCGATTGAATTGTTTTAATTATCCTCGATTAGGAATTTCTATTTCTAAAAAAAAAATAAAATATTCATGGAATAGAAATCGAATTAAAAGAGTTATTAAAGAATGTTTTAGATTATTACAATTTTATTTAATTTCTATGGATTTTATAGTTATTGTCAGAAAAAATATTAGTTTTTTAAATAATTATGCACTTGCAAATATTATTAAGAAATTGTGGTTTTATAAATCTTTTTAGAATTTTAATATTTTATGAAGAAATTTTTAATATATTTTAAATTTTTTAAGTTATGAGAAAATTAATTATGGATTTTCAACGTTATTTTTTTATTTTTATAATATTAATTTTATCTTTTTTTTTATTTAGAGCATGGAATTTAGAAAATAATATTTCTAATAATGTTGATATAAATTTAAAAAATAGAAAAAACATAAATTTAAATTTTATTCAAGATTTTAAAAGAAAATATATAAATGTTCGTACAGATGTTCTTTCTCTTAATTTAAATTTATTAGGTGGAGATGTTGAAGAAGCAGATTTATTATTATATAAAAAAAATTTAAAAGAAAAAAAATCTTTTACTTTATTAAAAAATAAAAAAAATTTTTTATATAAAATTGTTAGTGGAATTTCTGGTAAAGAGGGAATAGATTTTTTAGATTTTCAAAAACGTCCATTATATTTAGTAAATTTTGGATTGTATCGTTTTAAAAAAAATGAAAAAATTTTAAAAGTTCCTTTATTTTGGAAATCTTCTACAGGTATTTTATATATAAAAACATTTATTTTTAAAAAAGGTCATTATGATTTTGATATTGAATATTCAATTTATAATCCTTTAAATCAAAAATTAAACATAATTTTATTTTCAGAAATACATCAAATGAATTTTTTTTCTAAATATTTAAAAAATACTTGGAGAAATTTTTTAAAATTAAAAACTTATTATGGTGCTGCTTATTCTTGTGATCAAAAAAATTATATAAAATATAGTTTTGATTCAATTAAGAAAAATAAAAATTTTTCTTTAAGTACTAAACATGGTTGGATTTCTATGTTACAACAATATTTTTCAGTAGCTATTATTCCTAGAAATAATATTACTCATTATATTTATTCTTATTTTTTAAAAAATAATATTTCTGTTATTGGGATTTCTTCAGAAAATAAAATTATTTCCCCTCATTCTATGAAAAAGTTTATTTTTACATATTGGGTAGGTCCATCTATTTATAAATATTTAAATAAAATAGTACCTTATTTAACATATTTAATTGATTATGGGTGGTTTTGGTTATTATCGCAAGTATTTTTACAAATATTATTATTTTTTTATAGTTTTTTGCATAGTTGGGGATTATCAATTATTTTCATTACTGTTTGTGTTCGGAGTATTATGTTTCCTTTAATGAAATTACAATATAGATCTATGAATAAAATTAAAAAAATACAACCGGAAATTTCTAAAATTCAAAAAAAATTTTTTGGTAACACGATATTAATAAATCAAAAAATATTAGCATTATATCAAAAAGAAAATATTAATCCTTTAAATAGTTTTTTACCTATGTTAATTCAAATGCCAATTTTTTTAGCATTATATCATATGTTAATGGAAGCAGTAGAATTAAGACATTCTTCTTTTTTATTTTGGATTAAAGATTTATCTAATCAAGATGAATATTATATTTTGCCTTTTTTAATGGGTTTAAGTATGTTTTTTATGAATTTAAATACTTCTAAAAATGATTCAAATTTAATATCTTCAAAAATGATATATTTTATTCCTATAATGTTTACAATATTTTTTTCATGTTTTCCATCAGGTTTAGTTTTATATTATCTAATTAGTAATTTAGTAACTATTTTACAACAAAAAATTATATTTTTTAAATATTTTAAAAATTAAAATGTATTTTTAAAGATTATTTTTAAATAATATTTTTAAAATAGAAATTTAATAGTTTTTTATAATTATAATTGAGTTAAAGATGAAAAGAAAAAAAACTATTGTAGCAATTGCAACTGCAGTGGGAAAATCAGGTATTGGGATCGTTCGTGTTTCAGGAACTCAAGTGTTATTAGTAGTTAAAAAAATTTTGAAAGTTCCTTTAAAAGAACGTTATGCGCATTATTTACCTTTTTTAGATTTTAAAAATAATATTATTGATCAAGGTATTGTATTATTATTTTTAGCTCCTAATTCTTTTACAGGTGAAGATATTTTAGAATTTCATGGGCATGGTAATTTAATTGTTTTAAATCTTTTAATTAAAAATATTTTATTAATACCTCATATTAGATTAGCTAAACCTGGAGAATTTTCTAAAAGAGCTTTTTTAAATAAAAAAATTGATTTGATACAAGCCGAATCTATATGTGATGTAATTAATGCAGATTCAGAAGCTGAAATTCATGCTTCTTTACAATCTTTAAATGGTTATTTTTCAAAATGTCTTCATAAAATTATTAAAAAATTAAATAAATTATCTGTAAATTTAGAAATTTCTGTAAATTTTCCTGAAGAAATTGCAGAAAAAAAATTTTTTTTTAAAAAAATTGAGAATCAATTAATCAAAATTATTTGTTTATTTCATAAAATTCACACTACAGCTTCACAAGGATGTTTAATACATGAAGGAATTAAAGTTATTTTAACAGGTCCACCAAATGTAGGTAAATCTAGTTTATTTAATCGATTGTTGCAGAGAAAAGTATCAATAGTGACTAAAATTTCAGGTACTACTCGTGATATTTTAAGAGAAAAAATTTGTTTAAATACTTTGAATATTGAACTTTTAGATACTGCGGGAATACATGACAATCCTGAAAAAATTGAAAAAATTGGGATTAAATTTGCATTAAAAGAAATAGAATTATGTCATTATATTTTTTTAGTTTTAGATAGTCAAAATAATGAAAATTTTAATTTACGATATATTTTAAAAGGAATTCAACGTTTAAAATCTTTTCAGAAATTAATAATTATTTTTAATAAAATTGATTTATTATCTGATAAAATTTCATTAAAAAATTATCCAACTGGATATACATATTTTTTTATTTCTGTTAAAAAAAATTTCGGAATTTCTAAAATTTTTAATTATTTAGAAAATATTTCTAATACTCGAGATGAAATGAAAAGTATTTTTTTATCTAGACAAAGACATATAAAATTATTAAAAAATGCATTATTTTTTTTAGAAAAAGGAAAAAAAGATTGGTTAAATTTTTTTTCTATTGAATGTTTATTAGATAATATTCGATTAGCTAAAAATTCTATTTTTCAAATTACTGGTAAATTTTCACATGAAGAATTATTAAAAAAAATTTTTTCAAAATTTTGTATAGGTAAATAAAATATTCTTTAAAATTTTTAAAATTTTTTTAAAAAAATTTTAAAATAAAAATGCCCGGAGGCGGAATTGAACCACCGACACGGGGATTTTCAGTCCCCTGCTCTACCAACTGAGCTATCCGGGCATAAATATTATTATGTCTTAGAAAATAATTTTTGTCAAGTTTTATGGTTTTTTACAATTTTTCTTATAAAAAATATAATAAAATTAATTTTTTAATATTTTAAAAAATTTGAAAGAAAATATTTTATATTTTTATAATAAAATAAAAAATTTAATATGTTTAAAAAAAGAATATTTTATCTCTTGAAATTTTTAATAAATAATTATATATTTATAATAATTTATTAATTTTAATTTTTTTTTTAAATTTAATAAGTATTTATTGTTATTTTTAATATTATAAAGGTATTTAAAATATGAAAATTCGTCCATTACATGATCGTGTTATTGTAAAACGTAATGAAGTAGAATTGAAATCTGCGGGAGGAATTGTATTAACAGGTTCGGCTGCAGAGAAATCTACACGAGGAATAGTTTTATCAGTAGGAAAAGGACGTATGTTAGATAATGGAATAATTAAAAAAATGGATGTAAAAGTAGGTGATACAGTTATTTTTAATGAAGGTTATGGTGCTAAAGTAGAAAAAATTGATCATGAAGAAGTTTTAATTTTAAATGAAAATGATATATTAGCGATTATAGATTAATTTTTTTAATATTAATATTTTTTTTAATATTAAAAATTTTTATTTAATTTTAAAAAAATATAAAAGGAAAAATTTTATATGGCTGCAAAAGATGTTAAATTTGGTAATGAAGCTAGAATTAAAATGCTGCAAGGTGTTAATGTTTTAGCAGATGCTGTAAAGGTAACATTAGGTCCTAAAGGAAGAAATGTTGTTTTAGATAAATCTTTTGGACCACCTAGTATTACTAAAGATGGTGTTTCTGTAGCTCGTGAAATTGAATTAGAAGACAAATTTGAGAATATGGGCGCGCAAATGGTTAAAGAAGTAGCTTCTAAAGCAAATGATGCTGCTGGAGATGGTACTACAACTGCAACTTTGTTAGCTCAATCTATTGTAAATGAAGGTTTAAAAGCTGTTGCGGCTGGTATGAATCCTATGGATTTAAAAAGAGGTATTGACAAAGCCGTTATTAGTGCAGTGGAAGAATTAAAAGAATTATCTGTACCATGTGCTGATTCAAAAGCAATTACACAAGTTGGTACTATTTCCGCTAATGCAGATAAAAAAGTTGGTGTTTTAATAGCAGAAGCTATGGAAAAAGTAGGTAATGATGGCGTGATTACTGTTGAAGAAGGGACTGGATTACAAAATGAATTAGAAGTAGTAAAAGGTATGCAATTTGATCGAGGATATTTGTCTCCATACTTTATTAATAAGCCTGAAACCGGACTAATTGAATTAGAAAATCCATATATTCTAATGGCTGATAAAAAAATTTCTAATATTCGTGAATTATTACCTTTATTAGAAGCTGTAGCAAAATCTGGAAAACCTTTAGTAATTATTTCAGAAGATTTAGAAGGAGAAGCATTAGCAACTTTAGTTGTTAATTCTATGCGTGGTATTGTTAAAGTTTCTGCTGTGAAAGCTCCTGGTTTTGGAGATCGCCGTAAAGAAATGTTACAAGATATTGCTATTTTAACAGGTGGTGTAGTCATATCTGAAGAGTTAGCGATGGATTTAGAAAAATCTTCTTTAGAAGATTTGGGGCAAGCAAAACGTATCGTTATTTGTAAAGAAACTACCACTATTATTGATGGATCTGGTAATAAAAAATTTATTAAAAATCGGATTTCTCAGATTAGACAGCAAATTCAAGAAGCTTCTTCTGATTATGATAAAGAAAAATTAAATGAACGTTTAGCAAAATTATCAGGTGGAGTTGCTGTTTTAAAAGTAGGTGCTGCAACAGAAGTAGAAATGAAGGAAAAAAAAGCTAGAGTAGAAGATGCATTACATGCTACTCGTGCTGCAGTAGAAGAAGGTGTTGTTCCTGGTGGAGGTGTAGCTTTAGTACGTGTTGCAGAAAAAATTTCTCGTTTAAATGGTGAAAATGAAGATCAAAATGTAGGAATACGCGTTGCTTTACGTGCAATGGAAGCTCCATTACGTCAAATTGTAGCTAATTCCGGTGAAGAACCTTCTGTTGTTACAAATAATGTAAAAGATGGTCATGGAAATTATGGTTATAATGCGGCAACAGATGAATATGGTGATATGATTTCTTTTGGAATTTTAGATCCTACTAAAGTTACTCGTTCTGCTTTACAATATGCGGCTTCTGTAGCAGGATTAATGATTACAACTGAATGTATGGTTACAGATTTAGCTAAAGATGATAAATCTTCTTCTTCAGATTTAAACACTCCTCCTGGTGGTGGTATGGGTGGTAGTATGGGTGGAATGATGTAATTTTTTTTATTTTTTTTTAAATTTTTTTTTATTTATTTTTTTTAAAATTTTACCTTGTTTTCAAGTTTTTTGAGAACAAGGGACTTAAAATTTTTTTATAATTTTAAATTTTTTGATTATAATTTTAGAAAAATATTTTTTTAAATATAGTTGATTTTAAAGAAAAATATTTATTTATAAAATTTATAAATTTTATTTCTATATAAAAAAATATAAAATTAAAAATTTATTTATCAGAAAAGATTTTCAGAAAAAATTTTATAATAAAAAAATTTTTAATATTCATTACCAGTAATATATTTTCTGTAACTATCCCATTCAAAAGTTAACCACAAACTATTTCCTAATCTCATACGATCAATTACTCGTTCACCTAAAAGATTTTTCATACCGATTAAATCTAAATTAGATAACATTCCAGTTGATCGTTTTGAAGATGATCTACGATCTACAATTTGATTAATTATAATTTTTTCATATCTAGATTCTGTTTGGATACCAATTTCATCAATCATTAATAAATCTACTGTACTAAGATTATTTAATAAATTTTCTTCCGTCATAATACTAGCCCCATTAAAGGTGCTTTTCATATTTGACATTAGATCTGCTACTGTAACAATTAATACACTTTTACCATGTAAAATTAGGTAATTTCCTATCGCTGAAGCTAAATGATTTTTTCCTGTTCCAGGTCGGCCTGAAAAAATAAAACTAGAAATATTATTATTAAAGTTTTTTGCATATTTTTGAGCGGCATGTAATACTTTTTGATGTCCAGTATGATGTATTTTGTAATTATCAAAAGAACAATTTAAATATAATTCTTTTATTCCTGATCTTCCAAAAATTTGTTGAATTTTCATGGCTTTATTTTTTTGTATAATATTTTTAGAAGATAAAATTCCTTGTTTTTGATTCCATAATAATAATTCCTTGTCTGTATAAAATTTTGGTTTAATATTTTTAGGCATGATTTTTTTTAATTTTTTTAAAAATTTTTTCATATTAGTACTATCTTGTTTTTTTAGATATTTATAAATATATTTTTTTTAAAAAAAAATAAAAGATGAAAAATATTATATTTTATTTTTAAAATTTTTTAATTAATTTGTTGTTTTTAAATAAATTTTATTCAAAAAATTTTATTTTTTTTAAAAAAATAATTTAAAAATAGAATTTTAAGAATTAGATATTTTTTAAAAATTTTATTTTTTTTTAGTATAAGATACTTGATATAAAGAATATGAGATACGACGAGTATAATGATATTTAATACATATCCAATTTTTAGGTATAATTAAGGTAGTAAAATTTTTACTTTTTTCAATATAAATTAAGGAATTTTTTTTTATCCAATCATTTTGATTAATTAAAAAAATAGTAATTTGTAATATATGGCGTTTTTTAAAAGGAGGATCCAAAAATATTATATCATAAGGGTGTCCTTTTTTTTTTAACCAAGTAAGAGTATTTGTACAATGTAAATGAATATTTTTAATTTTAAACTTAGAAATAGTTTTTTGAATAATTTTAAATAATTTTTTATTTTTTTCAAGTGCTGTAATAAATAAAGAATTTCTTGATGCGCTTTCAATACTTAAATTTCCGCTGCCTGAGAAACAATCTAAACAAATAGAATTTTTAATAAATTTTTGTAACCAATTAAATAAAGTTTCTTTCGTACGACTATTAGTGGGTTGTATTTTGATATGTTTTACTGAATTTAAATATCTTCCTCGAAATTTTCCTCCAATAATTTTAATATTTTTTTTATGTTGTTTTTTTTTTTTCATAATTTTAGAATATTTTTAAGTTTTTATGATAATCTTTTTATACCATAAATAAAGTAAAAGTCCAATTAAGAGTTTTTATATTTTTAATTGTATTCTAGAATATGTTAAAAAATTTAATATATAAAAATATTTACAAATTTAGATAATATTAAGGATATTATGTTTAATTTAAAGAAAGAAAATAAGAGATTTTTTTTTTCTTTTACAAATTTTTTTAAAAAAACTAAAAATTTATTTTTTAAAAAAATTCAAAATATATTTTTTAAAAAAAAAATAGATGATGAAGTTTTCTTAAATATAAAAGAAATTTTATTGTTAGCTGATGTAGGGATTTCTACGACAAATAATATTTTAAAAAAATTTAAAAAAAAAATTCAAGATAAAAATATTGTAAGTACTAAAGAAGCTTATTTAATTTTTAAACAACAATTATGTAACATTTTATTACAAGTAAAAGATTCAGTTCAGTATCATGCGTTTGATATTCGAGTTATTTTATGTGTAGGGGTAAATGGAGTAGGAAAAACTAGTACACTCGTAAAATTAGCTTATTTTTATCAAAAAAAAAAAAAAAGGGTTTTATTAGTAGCAGGAGATACCTTTAGGGCAGCAGCAATAGATCAATTAAAAGAATGGGGGAAATTATATAAAATTCCGGTATTTTATAAAAGTTTAGGTATTGATCCTTCTTCAGTTATTTTTGATTCTTTAAGATATGCTTTAATAAAAAAATTTGATATGATTTTAATTGATACAGCAGGACGATTACATAATAAATTACATTTGATGCAAGAATTACAAAAAATGGATCGCGTAATTAAAAAATATAATGCTATAGTTTTTCAGGAAACTATTTTAATTTTAGATGCATGTATTGGTCAAAATTCTATTCAACAAACTCGTTTTTTTAATCAAATTATACCTTTATCTAGTATTATTATTACTAAATTAGATGGAACTGCTAAAGGGGGTATTTTATTAGCTATAGTAAATGAATTTTATTTACCAATTAAGTACATTTGTATTGGTGAAAGTATTGAAGATTTAGTACGTTTTAATGTACATAAATTTATTGAATCTTTATTTTAAATTTACAAATTTTTATTAAAAACGAATTTGATAAATTAAATAATGCTTTTGAAAATATTTTGACAGTTAAAACTTTCAATGATATTGTTTTATTATTTATAAAATTTTTAATATTAAAGATTATATATTTAAATTATACTAATATATTATATATAAAAATTTTATAATATTTTTTAATTTATGTAAAAAAATTTGTTATAAATAATTTTTTTATAATACATAGAGGTTGAATTTTGTGCATGACTAATAAAAGTAATGTAATGAGTTTTTTAAATGTAGGTAGTTTAGAAGCTTATATTAGAATGGCTAATTCATTCCCCATGTTAACAGTAAAACAAGAAAAAGTAATTTCTAAACGTCTTTTTTTTCATGGAAATTTAGAAGATGCAAAAACTTTAATTATTTCTCATTTAAGATTTGTTATTTATATTTCTAGAAGTTATTCAGGGTATGGATTATCTCAAGCTGATTTAATTCAAGAAGGTAATCTTGGATTAATGAAAGCAATAAAACGATTTAATCCTGAAATAGAGGTTCGTTTAATATCTTTTGCTGTACATTGGATTAAATCTGAAATTCATAAATATGTTTTAAGGAATTGGAGAATTGTTAAAATTGCTACTACTAAAGCGCAACGTAAATTGTTTTTCAATTTAAGAAAAACAAAAAAACGTTTAGGTTGGTTTAATGAAATGGAAATTACCGTTGTGGCTCAAGAATTAGGAGTAACGCGTCAAGATGTTAAAGAAATGGAATCTCGTATGTCTGCGCAAGATATTACTTTTAATTATTTTTCAAAAAATTCTACTTCTGAAAATAATTTTGAAGATCTTTTTTCTTCAGTATATTTAGAAGATCATACTTCAAATTTTGCAAATACTGTTGAGTTAGATAATTGGGAATCTCATACAAATACTAAATTAAATAATGCATTATTAATTTTAGATGAAAGAAGCCAACAGATTATTAAAAGACGTTGGTTAGATTCTAGTCAAGAAAAAATTACATTACGAACTATTGCTAAAGACTATGGAATTTCAGCTGAAAGAGTTCGACAATTAGAAAAGAATGCTATGAAAAAATTAAAAATAGCTATTCAAATCTAGTTATAATTTTATAATAAATTTAATTTCAAAATTTTTATAAAAAAACTTAAAAATTTTATTACGTTTTAAGATTTTGATAATAATTTATATTATTAAGCGTTAAAATAGAAATATTTATATAGTTTAAAATTTTTTAAATTATTATTTTTTTACATAGGACATAATCTCAATGTTGATAAAAAATCATATCTTAGGATTTCCGAGAATTGGTTTAAAAAGGGAATTAAAAATTGCTCAAGAAAAATATTGGTCAGGGAAAATTTCTTTAGAGGAATTATTAATTGTTGGAAAAAAAATTCGAAAAAAAAATTGGAAAAAACAAAAAGAATTAGGATTAGATTTTTTAACAGTAGGTGATTTTGCATGGTATGATCATGTATTAACTACTAGTGTAATGGTAGGAAATATTCCTGAAAGACATAAATCTGAAAATCAAAAAAATATCTTAGATATCTTATTTAATATTGCTCGTGGAAAATCTTCTTCTGATTGTAAAACTGTGCATGCTTCAGAAATGACTAAATGGTTTAATACTAATTATCATTATATTGTACCTGAATTTTCTAAAAATCAAAATTTTTCTTTTTTTTATAAACAACTTTTAAAAGATATTGAAGAAGCTAGTGTATTAAATCATCCGATAAAAGTAGTTTTATTAAGTCCAGTTACATACTTATGGTTAGGAAAAATTAAAGGAAAAAATTTTAATAAATTAGATTTATTGCCAAAATTATTAAATGTATATAAGAAAATTTTAAAAAAAATTTATAAAAAAAATGTTGAATGGGTACAAATCGACGAACCTATTTTAACATTAGATTTAGACGATTCTTGGAAAAATGCAATTAAAAATACATATACAAATTTTCAAAATTTTTCTAAAATTTTATTAACAACATATTTTGGTAGTATTAATCATAATTTAGAATTGGTGTCTACTTTAAAAATTGATGGGTTACATCTTGATTGTGTATCAGAAAAATATAATTTACAAGAAATACATAAATATATTCAAAAAGATTGGATTTTATCTTTAGGAATTATTAATGGTAAAAATATTTGGCGTGCGAATTTGATATTTTGGTATAATTATTTAAAAAAATATTTAAGATTATATTTAAATGTTTGGATAAGTACGTCTTGTTCTTTGTTGCATGTTCCGATGGACTTATCATTAGAAAAAAATTTTAAAAAAGAAATAAAAGAATGGTTTTCTTTTGGTTTTCAAAAATGTTTTGAATTAGTTATGTTAACTAATGTATTAAATAAAAAAATTTTATCGATTGATTGTTTAAAAAAATGGGTATTACCTTTACAAAATCGTGAAAATTCTTCTATAGTACATAATTCGCATGTAAAATTGCGTATACAAAAATTACAAAAAATTTCTTCGAACAGATTAAGTCCATATAAAATTCGCTTTAATATACAAAAAAAAATATTGAATTTACCTGATTTACCATTGACGACAATAGGGTCTTTTCCTCAAACTTCTGAAATTCGAAAATTACGTTTTAATTTAAGAAAAAAAAAAATAACTCAAATTGATTATGATCGTGAAATTAAAAAATATATAAAATATGCAATTTTACAGCAAGAAAAATTAGGTTTAGACGTTCTTGTACATGGTGAACCAGAAAGAAATGATATGGTAGAATATTTTAGTGAATATTTAGAGGGTTTTGTTTTTACTAATTATGGTTGGGTACAAAGTTATGGATCTCGTTGTGTAAAACCTCCTATTATTATTGGTGATATTAGTCGTATTACTCCAATGACAGTATATTGGTCAAAATATGCTCAATCTTTAACTAAAAAATTTGTAAAAGGTATGTTAACAGGTCCGATAACAATTTTATGTTGGTCTTTTCCTCGTGAAGATTTATCGCATGAAATAATTTCTAAACAAATTGCATGTGCGTTAATGGATGAAGTAAAAGAATTAGAAAATGAAGGTATTAATATTATTCAAATTGATGAGCCTGCTTTACGTGAGGGATTACCTTTAAGAATTTGTGATCACAAAGAATATTTGTCTTGGGCTACAGAAGCATTTCGTTTATGTTCTTTAAATATTAAAGATAGCACACAAATTCATACACATATGTGTTATTGTGAATTTAAAGATATTATGCCGGCAATTGTTAAATTAGATGTAGATGTAATTACTATTGAAACTTCTCGTTCCGATATGGATTTATTAGAATTTTTTAAAAAATTTAAATATCCTAATTCTATTGGTCCTGGTGTATATGATATTCATTCTCCGAATATTCCTACTCAAAAATGGATAATTAAGTTATTAAAAACTGCATTAAAACATATTCCATATCAAAGATTATGGGTAAATCCTGATTGCGGTTTAAAAACTAGAACTTGGGATGAATCTATATTGTCTTTAAAAAATATGGTTCAAGCTGTAAAAAAAATACGTAAAAAATTATAAATATTTTTTTTAGAATTTTTTATTATTATAACATTTACATATAAGTAATGATGAGGCAAAATTCGCCTCATCTATTTTGAAAATAAAAATATAAAGATAATATTTTTAAAAATAAATTTATAAAAAAATATTGTATTTTTTTTAAATACTATTTTATTTTTTGTTAAAAAAATAAATGTTTATATTAGAAAAAAATTTTTTATTAAAAATTCTATTAATTATTTTTATAATATTATAGATTTATTTTATATTTTCGGTTGAATTTAATAATTCTGAAAGACTTGCTGATGCTTTTTCTGCATTAATAGAAGATGAAGATTGAGAGTTCATTATAGAAAAATTAATATTTTTTTGTATTTTTTTTTCTTTTTTTGTTTTTTGAGATATTCGATTTTTATGATAAGAATATCCTGTTCCAGCTGGAATTAATCGTCCAACAATTACATTTTCTTTTAAACCTCTTAATTTATCTTTTTTTCCCGCTACTGAAGCTTCAGTTAATACTCGAGTTGTTTCTTGAAAAGAAGCCGCAGAGATAAATGATTCAGTAGCTAAAGAAGCTTTTGTAATACCTAATAAATCTCTTGAAAAAGTAGATAAAATTTTTTTTTTTTGTTTTAAAATATTGTTTATAATAGTAATTTTAGAATATTCTAATTGTTCTCCAGGTAAAAATTCAGAATTTCCAGATTGAGTAATTGTAGCTTTTCTTAACATTTGACGAACAATAACTTCAATATGTTTATCATTAATTTTAACACCTTGTAATCGATATACTTCTTGTACTTCATGTACAATATATTTTGTAACAGCTTGAACACCTCTTAATCTTAAGATATCATGTGGAGATTCCGGTCCATCTGAAATAATATCTCCTTTTTCTACTCTTTCACCTTCGAAAACATTTAATTGTCTCCATTTAGGAATCATAACTTCGAAGGTATCTTGAATATTAGAAGGAGTTAAAATTAATCTTCTTTTTCCTTTAGTTTCTTTTCCAAATGAAACTATTCCGCTAATTTCAGCTAAAATAGCAGCTTCCTTAGGGCGTCTTGCTTCAAATAAATCAGCAACACGAGGTAATCCACCTGTAATATCTTTTGTTCCACTAGATTCTTGGGGTACTCGCGCTAAAGTATCTCCAGAAGTAATTTTCATACCATTTTCTAATTGTACAATAGTTTTACCTGGTAAAAAATATTGGGCGGGCATGTCAGTACCAGGAATTAAGATATTTTTCCCATATTTATTTAAAATTTTTAAAGATGGTCTTAAATCTTTTCCTGTAATTGTTCTTTCAGAAGTATCTAAAATAATTATAGATGAGAGACCAGTTAATTCATCAGCTTGTCTTGTAATACTTTGTCCTTCTATCATATCTACGAATTGAATATATCCATTAACTTCTGTAATTACTGGAATAGTATGAGGATCCCATTGAGCTATAATTTCTCCAGATTTAGCTTTTTTACCATGTCCTTTTGTTAATATAGATCCGTAAGGTAATTTATAATTTTCTTTAGTTTTACCGAATTTGTCAATCATTTTTAATTCTACATTACGAGAAGTAATAACTAATTTACCTTCAGAATTAATAACAGATTTAGAATTATTTAGGTTGATAATTCCATCATAACGAATTTGAATACTTGATTCTGAAGCGGCTCTGGAAGCTGCGCCTCCAATATGAAAAGTCCGCATAGTTAATTGAGTTCCTGGTTCTCCAATGGATTGAGCGGCTATAACACCTATTGCTTCTCCTTTTTGTACTAATTCTCCCCTTGCTAAATCTCTTCCGTAACAAGTAGCACAGACTCCGAAAGTTGTTTTACAATTTACGACTGATCTGACTTGAATAGAATCAATAGAATATTTAGTAAGTAACGTACACCATTTTTCATTTAATAAAGTATTTTTAGGAACTATAATATTTTTAGTATTAGGTTGCATAATGTCTTCAATAGTGACACGTCCTAATACACGATCTTGCAGAGCTTCTTTAATGTCTCCTCCTTCAATTAAAGAAGTTAATGTAATTCCTTTTTTTGTATTACAGTTGTCTTCTGTAACTACAAGATCTTGTGCTACATCAACTAAACGTCTTGTTAGATAACCTGAATTTGAAGTTTTTAAAGCAGTATCAGCTAATCCTTTTCGTGCTCCATGTGTAGAAATAAAATATTGTAAGACGTTTAATCCTTCTTTAAAATTTGCAATGATCGGAGTTTCAATGATAGATCCATCAGGTTTTGCCATTAAACCTCGCATTCCAGCTAATTGTCTAATTTGCGCTGCTGAACCTCTAGCTCCTGAATCCGCCATAATAAAAATATTGTTAAAAGAAGGTTGAATTTTAAGTTTTCCTTCTTTGTCTTTTATATATTCTGTTGAAATATTTTTCATCATAGCTGAAGCAATTTTTTCATTAGCAGTTGTCCAAATATCTATAATTTTATTATATTTTTCTCCTGCAGTGACTAAACCAGATTGAAATTGTTTTTGAATTTCAGAAACTTCTTGTTTTGCTTCTGTAATAATTTGAGATTTTTTTTTAGGAACTTTCATATCATTGATGCCTACTGAAGTTCCTGATTTTGCAGCGTATGAAAATCCTGTATACATAATTTGATCTGCAAATGTAACAGTAGGTTTAATGCCTAAAATTCGATAACAAGAATTTATTAATTGAGAAATATCATTTTTTCCTAAAGTTTTATTAATCATATGAAATGGTAAACCATGTGGTACAATATTCCATAAAATAGCTCGTCCAATGGTAGTTTTAATAATTTTTTTATCTTTAATTTTTAGTTTATTATTTTTTTTTTTATATTCTATAATACGTATTTTAACATATGCGTGTAAAGACACTAATCCTAAATGATATAATTTTTCTGCTTCATATGAGCCAGATAAGATCATATTTTCTCCTTTTGCATATAATTTACCACGCGTCATATAATAAATACCTAAAACTACATCTTGTGATGGTACAATAATAGGTTCTCCATTTGCAGGAGATAAAATATTATTTGTAGACATCATTAAGGAGCGAGCTTCATTTTGCGCTTCTTTAGTTAATGGAATATGAACTGCCATTTGATCACCATCAAAATCTGCATTATAAGCGGCGCAAACTAAAGGATGTAATTGTATAGCTTTTCCTTCAATTAAAATAGGTTCAAATGCTTGTATTCCTAATCGATGTAAAGTAGGAGCTCTATTTAATAAAATTGGATGTTCATGTATTACTTCATCTAAGATATCCCAAACAATAGGTTCTTCATATTCTACCATTTTTTTAGCTGCTTTTATTGTAGTAGCTAAATTTCGATGTTCTAATTTTCCATAAATGAATGGTTTAAATAATTCTAATGCCATTTTTTTTGGAAGACCACATTGATGTAAACGTAAATATGGACCTACGGTAATTACAGATCTTCCAGAATAGTCTACTCTTTTTCCTAATAAATTTTGACGAAATCGTCCTTGCTTACCTTTTATCATATCTGCTAAAGATTTTAATGGACGTTTATTGGATCCTGTAATAGATTTTCCTCGTCGACCATTATCTAATAAAGCATCAATAGCTTCTTGTAACATACGTTTTTCGTTTCGTACAATAATGTCAGGTGCAGATAATTCTAATAGACGTTTTAGACGATTATTACGATTAATAACACGACGATATAAATCATTTAGATCTGAAGTAGCAAATCTTCCACCATCTAAAGGTACTAAGGGTCTTAAATCTGGCGGTAAAACTGGTAATACCGTTAAAATCATCCATTCAGGTTTATTTTTAGAGATAATAAGAGATTCTAGAAGTTTGATACGTTTTGTAATTTTTTTTTTTTTTGTTTCTGATTGAATTTTTTTGATATCTTCTTTTAATGATAAACAAATATTTTTTAGGTCGAGATTACGTAATAATATTTGAATTGCTTCGGCGCCCATTTTAGCTTCAAATTCATCCGTAAATTCCTCTAAAGCTTCTAAATATTGTTCTTCAGATAAGATTTGGCATTTTTCTAAATTTGTGAGTCCAGGATCAATAACAACATACGCTTCAAAATATAAGACTCTTTCTATACTTCTTAAAGGCATATCTAATAATAATCCAATACGTGATGGTAAAGATTTTAGAAACCAAATGTGCGCTATTGGAGATGCAAGTTCTATATGTCCCATACGATCACGTCGTACTTTACTATGAGTAACTTCAACTCCACACTTTTCACAAACAACACCACGATGTTTTAAACGTTTATATTTACCACATAAACATTCAAAATCTTTTATAGGTCCAAAAATTCTAGAACAAAATAATCCATCTCTTTCTGGTTTAAAAGTTCTATAATTTATTGTTTCTGGTTTTTTAATTTCTCCGAATGACCATGATCTAATAATATCCGGAGAAGCCAGAGAAATTCTGATAGAATCAAATTCTTCTATTTTATTAGGAATTTTAAAAAATTTTAATAAGTCTTTCACGGATCAGGTCTCGTTAGTATAAGAAAGGGTATACGAGAAGTATAAGGGAATTTTCTAGTAATTTTATTTTAAATATAATTATTTAATCATTTTCTAGTTCTATATTAATACCTAAAGAACGTATTTCTTTTAATAATACATTAAATGATTCTGGCATTCCTGGTTCCATTTTTTGTTTACCACTTACAATATTTTTATACATTTTAGTGCGTCCATTTACATCATCTGATTTTACAGTTAACATTTCTTGTAAAGTATGTGAAGCTCCATAAGCTTCCAATGCCCAGACTTCCATTTCTCCAAAACGTTGACCACCGAATTGAGCTTTTCCTCCTAATGGTTGTTGTGTAATAAGACTATATGATCCGGTAGATCTTGCATGCATTTTATCATCGACTAAATGGTTTAATTTTAACATGTACATATATCCTACAGTGACATCTTGCTCGAATTTTTCTCCGGTTCTGCCATCAAATAAAGTGATTTGCCCTGAACTAGGTAAATTACCTAATTTTAATAAATTTTTAATTTCTTGTTCTTGCGCTCCATCAAAAACTGGAGTTGCTATTGGCATTCCATTTTGTAAATTTTTTGCTAATGTGAAAATTTCTTCAGGAGAAAAATTTTTTAAATTAACTTTTTGAAATGTATTGTTACCTAAATCATATGCTTTTTGTATAAATTTTTGAATTTTTTTTAGATCTTTTTTGGTTTTTAACATATTATGAATAACATCACCTATTCCTTTGGAGGCTAATCCTAAATGAGTTTCTAATATTTGCCCGATATTCATTCTGGATGGCACTCCTAATGGATTTAAGACAATGTCTACTGGATTACCATGAATATCATATGGCATATCTTCGACTGGATTAATTTTTGAAATTACGCCTTTATTACCATGACGTCCAGCCATTTTATCTCCTGGTTGAACTTGTCGTTTAGTAGCTAAATATACTTTTACAATTTTTAAAATTCCAGGAGATAATTCATCACCTTCTGTAATTTTTTTATTTCTAATATATAATTTTTTTTTAAATTTTTTTTTTAAATTTTTGTATTGTTTTTCAAATTGTAAAAGAATTTTTTGCATTTCTGGATTTTTTTTAAATTTTATTTTAAAATATTTTTCTATGGAGTCTGTAGATTTAATTAAATGATATAATTTTTTATGAAGAAAAATTTTTTGAATGCGTTTAATAATATTTTTTTCAAAAATTTTAAGTTCAATAATAAGTTTTTCTTTAATTTTTTTTAATTGCATAGTTTCAATTTCTAAAGTTCGTTTGTCTTTTTTGACTCCTTCTCGTGTAAAAATTTGTACGTCAATAATAGTTCCTAAAGAACCATTCGGAACTCTTAATGAAGAATCTCTTACATCGGAGGCTTTTTCTCCAAAAATTGCTCGTAATAATTTTTCTTCTGGTGTTAATTGAGTTTCTCCTTTCGGAGTCACTTTTCCGACTAGTATATCTCCACTTTTAACTTCTGCGCCAATATATACAATACCTGAATCGTCTAGTTTAGATAAAGAAGATTCATTAATATTAGGAATATCAGCTGTAATTTCTTCAGCACCTAATTTAGTATCTCTAGCAATACATGACAATTCTTGAATGTGTATAGTAGTAAATTTTTCTTGTTGAATAACTTTTTCTGAAATTAAAATAGAATCTTCAAAATTATATCCATTCCAGGGCATAAAAGCGACTCTCATGTTTTGTCCTAATGCTAATTCACCTAAATCTGTTGCTGGACCATCTGCCAATATATTTCCTTTAGAAATTTTTTCATTTAAAAATACACATGGAATTTGATTAATACAAGTGTTTTGATTAGATCTTAAATATTTGTTTAAATAATAAATATCTATTCCAAAATTTTCATTAGTAATTTTTTTTTCAGAAATTTTTACAACAATTTTTGAAGCATCAGAATATTGTATTGTACCGCTTCTTTTAGCAATAATTGTAACTCCGGAATCGATTGCTACTATTCTCTCCATTCCAGTGCCTACTAACGGTTTTTCTGCTCTTAATGTAGGTACTGCTTGTCTTTGCATATTTGCACCCATAAGAGCTCGATTTGCATCATCATGTTCTAAGAATGGAATTAAAGAGGCACCGACAGAAACAATTTGTTGTGTTGAAATATCAATGTAATTTACTTTTTTTTTAGGAAATAATCCAGATTCTCCGTTATAACGGCAAATAATATTATTTTTTTTTAATTCATTATCTTTGTTAATTTCGGTATTAGCTTGAGCAATGATGTAATTATTTTCTTCTATTGCTGAAAGATAATGTATATTTTTAGTAACTTTTCCTTTTATTATTTGTTGGTATGGTGTTTCTAAAAAACCATATTGATTAGTTTGAGCGTATATTGCTAAAGAATTTATTAATCCAATATTTGGTCCTTCTGGAGTTTCTATAGGGCATACTCTTCCATAGTGTGTAGGATGAACATCTCGTACTTCAAATCCAGCTCTTTCACGTGTTAATCCTCCTACTCCTAATGCAGAAATTCTTCTTTTATGTGTAATTTCTGATAATGGATTATTTTGATCCATAAATTGGGATAGTTGACTAGAACTAAAAAATTCTTTAATAGCTGCTGAAATTGGTTTAGCATTAATCATATCTTGAGGCATTATAGTATCTAGATCAGCAATAGATAATTTTTCTTTTACAGCCCTTTCAACGCGAATTAAACCTATTCGAAATTGATTTTCTGTCATTTCTCCTACAGAACGAATTCTACGATTACCTAAATGATCAATATCATCAATTTCTCCTTTCCCATTACGAATAGAAATTAATTTCTTAATGACTTTAATAATGTCAGAAGTACTTAAAAGACTAGATCCTTTTAATTCTTTTCTTTTTAAGGATCGATTTAATTTCATTCTTCCGACGGGTGATAAATCATATTTTTCAACAGAAAAAAATAAATTTTCAAATAAGTTTTCTGTAGATTCTTTTGTAGGTGGTTCTCCGGGTCTCATCATACGATAAATTTCTGTTAGTGCTGTTAAGCGATCAGATGTAGAATCTATTTTTAATGTTTCGGAAATATATGATCCATGATCTAAATCATTTGTAAAGAGTACATCTATTTTTTTAAATCCAGAATTTTTTAATAAAGAAATAATTTCTAAAGATAATTGTGTGTTAGCAGTAGCTAAAATTTTTCCAGATTTTTTGTCAAAATAATTTTTAATTAGAGTTTTTTGTAATAAATATTCAATAGGCACTTTAATGTATTTTACATTATCTTTTTCAAGATTTTGAATATGTCGTGTAGTAACACGTTTTCCTTTTTCTATATAAATTTTTTTATTATATATAATGTCAAATGAAGTTGTTTCTCCTCTTAATCTTTTAGGAATTAATATCATTTTAAAATGTTTTTTTTGTATATAAAAAGTATCTTTTTTAAAAAAAATTTTTAAAATATTTTCTGTATTTAGATTTAAAGCACGTAGTAGAATGGTAATGGGTAATTTTCTTCTACGATCGATTCTAACGTATAGAATATCTTTTGGATCAAATTCAAAATCTAGCCAGGATCCTCTATATGGTATAATTCTTGCATTGAACAATACTTTTCCTGAGGAATGCGTTTTTCCTTTGTCACTATCGAAAAATACTCCTGGGCTACGATGTAATTGTGATACTACTACTCTTTCAGTTCCGTTAATTACAAAAGTTCCTGTATTAGTAATTAATGGAATATCTCCCATATAGACTTTTTGTTCTTTTATATGTTTAATAGTTTTTTCAGTTGTATCTTTTTCATAAATAATTAATTGTAATTTTACACGTAAAGGTGCAGAGTAAGTTAATCCGCGAATTCGACATTCTTGAACATTAAAAATATTTTTTCCTAATTTGTAAGAAATATATTTTAATTTTGCAAGAAAATTATAACTATAAATTGGAAAAATTGAATGAAAAGCAGATTCTAAACCAGATTTTTCTGGAGGATTTTTTTTTAGGAATTTACGATAAGAATCTAATTGAATAAACAATAAATAAGGTATATCAATTTTTTTTTTTTGTTTTCCGAAATTTTTACGAATTCGTTTTTTTTCAGTATTCGAGTAAACCATTATTTTCCTTATTTTTTTAGAAAAGATAAATGATATATTTAGATTTTTTAAAAATATAAAAAATATTTTTTTTATAGTTTTACATATTAAAAATTTAATAAAATATAAATTTTTAAAGTGAAAATATAGCTGGTGATTTTTATGTCACCAGCGACATAAGTTATATAATTATAGTATTTGAAATTTTAATAATATTTTATATTTATATAATATCTACTTGCGCTCCAGCATCTATTAATATTTTTTTTAAATTTTCTGATTCTTCTTTATTAATTTTTTCTTTAACGAGTACAGGTGCTGATTCTACTAAATCTTTAGATTCTTTTAAACCTAAACCAGTAGTTGCTCTAATTGCTTTAATTACAGAAACTTTATTTGGACCTATAGCATTTAATTTTACATTAAATTCTGTTTTTTCTTCTTTAACAATATTTTTGGAAGATTCAGAATTTTTAATAGGCAAAGAAGCAGAAACATTAAATTTTTTTTCTATTTTAGAAATTAAAGACATTATTTCTTTAATTGACATTTTTGAGATAGCAGTAATAATTTCTTTAGTAGTTAATGACATAATCATAGTTCCTAATGTCGGATTCAATATTTATAAATATTTTTTTATTTTTTTTGAGTTATGTTAAATAATATTCGTAATAATTTTCTAATGCTAATTTCTTGGAATAGAAATAATAATTGTTGAAGGGCTTCAGAATATGTAGGTATTAATGAAAGTTTTTTAATTTCTGAATTTGATAAAATTTTTCCTTCAAAAATTGCAGTTTTAATTTTAAAATTTTTATTTTTTTTTGCATAATTTAAAAAAATTCTACTTGCGCTACCTGGGTGTTTCATAGAAAATGCTAATAAAGTTGTTCCTTTTAATATTTTATTAAGTATTGAAAAAGGAGTAGATATGAGTGATTTTTTTAATAAAGTATTTTTTACAACAGAAATTATTACATTTTTTAATCTATTTTTTTGACGTAAATAATTAATTTCATTAACTGTAATTTTTGAAATATCTGCAATAATTAAAGAAAAAGCTTTTTTTGCTAGGGTATGATATGTTTTAATAATTTTTTTTTTTTGTATTATTGTTAACGCCATTTTTTTTTCTCTATAATTTAAATTTTATAAATTTTTATAAAATTTTTTTATATAATTTTTGAATATTAATTAATATATTATTTTAAGGTATGATAAAATTTTTTAAAAAAAATAAAATTTAAAATTTTAAATATTTCTATATAATTTCATATATAATAAGATATTTATTAAAGAGATATATGATTAACTATGATACTAGGACTCATCGTAGTAGATAAAGATATTTTTTTAAAATAGAATCCTTTTAATTGAGGTGGTTTAGAATTTTTAATATGTTGTAATAAAAATAATAAATTTTCATATAATTGGGTGGTAGAAAAATTAATTTTTCCAAATGTGCTATGAATAATTCCATATTTATCATTACGACATTTTATTTTACCTTTTCGAAGTTCTTGAATAGTATTTTTTAAATTGTCAGTAATTGTTCCATCTTTTTTATTAGGCATAAATCCTTTAGGTCCTAATATTAATCCTAAATTTTTTATAAATTGCATAGCGTCTGGAGTAGCTAAAACATAATCAATTTTTTTTTTTTTTTTTTTAATAATATCTAATATAGATTCCATACCAGAAAAATCAGCTCCTATTTTCAAGGCTTTTTTTTGATTTTCAGGAGAAGTAAAGACTGCAATAGTAATTTTTTTTCCTGTACCATGGGGTAGAATTACTGTATTTCGTATATTTTGTTCTGATTTTTTAGAATTTATAGATAATTGACAAGCAAGATCTACACTTTCTGTAAATTTTGTTGGTACAAATTTTTTTAAAATTTTTATTCCATCTTTTATTTTGTAAATTTTTTTTTTTATAAAAATTTTTATATTTTTTTTATTTCTTTTGGAAATTTTTTTCATAATTTTTATTCCTGAATAACTTTGATTCCCATTGATTTAGCAGTACCTTCAATAGAATTAGCAATTTTTTCTAAATTTGAGCCTGTCATATCAGTAATTTTTTGTTGCGCTATTTCATATATATTTTTTTTAGTAATAGTAGCTACAGTAATTTTTTTTGGTTTTTGAGATCCTTTTTTTATGTTTGCTATTTTTTTTAATAAAACAGAAGCAGGAGGTGTTTTAATTATAAAAGAAAAAGATTTATCAGAATATACAGTTATAATTACTGGAGTAGGAATTCCTTTTTCTATCTTAGAAGTTTTTAAATTAAATTGTTTACAAAATTCCATGATATTAATTCCTTTTTGCCCTAAGGCTGGACCGACTGGAGGGCTAGGATTAGCCATACCTGATAATATTTGTAATTTAATATAAGTATTTATTTTTTTAAGCATATATATTCTCTTTGATATAAAATTATTGTTAATTTTTTGTAACTTGATTAAAATCTAATTCTACGGGGGTAGATCTGCCAAAAATAGATATGGAAACTTTGAGTCTATTTTTTTCATAATCAATATTTTCTACAATACCATTAAAATCTGAAAAAGGTCCTTCTTTTACTCGTATAGTTTCTCCTGGTTCAAAAATAATTTTGGGTCTAGGTTTATTATGAATTTTTTTTAATTTTTGTAAAATTTTATCAATTTCTTTCTTATTAATTGGGGTAGGTTTATCAGGAGAGCTACCGACAAAACCTGTAACTTTAGGTAATTTTCGAATGACATGCCAATTTACATTATTCATAATCATATATACTAAAATATATCCTGGAAAAAATTTATATTCACTTTTTTTTCGTTGACCTTTAATAATTTCGATTACTTCTTCAGAAGGTACTAAAATTTTTCCAAATTCTTTATTTAAATTATTTAAAGTAATATATTCACGAATAGATTCTGCTACAGTATTTTCAAATCCAGAAAATGCTTGTATAGCATACCATTGTTTTTTTAAATTATACATATTTGTTATAGTTGTGTTGGAATAAAAAAAGAGATAATACGTATACATAAGTTATCCAATATCCATAATATTATAGATATTAGTAATATGATTAAAAGAATTATAAAAGTAGTTTTTAATGTATTTATTTTTTTTGGCCATGTAATATGATGTGTTTCAGTATGAATTTCGTAAATTAATAAAATAATTTTTTTAAAAAATTTGGTAGAAAAAAAAATTTTTATTATTATGATATTAGTGATTACAATATATAAAATTTTTAATATTTTTTTAAAATGATATTTTAGAAAAAAAATTTCTAAAATTAGAATACTTTTTAAAAAAATCATTAATATCCATTTTATTTTTTCTAAATTTTTAACATAAAATTTATGTATATTTTTAAAATTCATAGTATAAACCTATTTTAAGCTGTTTTAATACATTTTTTTTGAAAAAAATTTATATTGTAAGATTTTTAAAATTTTAATAATTTTTAAAATATATTTTTATAATAATAAAAAAAATATTATAAATATTTTAAATATTTTTTTTTAAAAAAATAAAAAATGTTATAAGAATTTAAAAATATTAAATTTTTTTCATGTTAGAATTTATTTATTGAAAAATAATAGAAAATTTTGAGAAGTTTTTTATATTTTATTTTAATATTTTTGATGCTGATACCCAGATTTGAACTGGGGATCTCATTCTTACCAAGAATGTGCTCTACCTAACTAAGCTATATCAGCTTTTTTTAAAAAAATATTTTTTTGAGCGGATAGTGGGAATTGAACCCACATAATCAGCTTGGAAGGCTGAAATAATAACCTTTATATGATATCCGCATTTTTTAAAATTTTTTTATGGTGGGAGAAGGATTCGAACCTTCGAAGTCAATGACGTCAGATTTACAGTCTGCTCCCTTTAACCACTCAGGAATCCCACCTTAGACATTTTTGCCGGTTACCGGAATTGAACTGGTGACCTACTGATTACAAGTCAGTTGCTCTACCTGCTGAGCTAAACCGGCTAATTAAATTTTTTATTATTATTTTTTTTAAAAAAAATAAATTTTAAAAAATATTAATATTTTTAATTATTAAATTTTTTATAAAAAATGTCAACTATTTTTTTATTTTTTATAAAAAAAGGTAAAAATATTTTTTATAAAAAAAATATTTTTTTCAAGAATTTAAGATTTGATTTTAAAAAAATATTATTATATTATAATAAATAATTTATTGAAATATTTAATAATTTTAATTTTTTAAAAAAAATATTAAATCAAAAAATAAAATATGATTTTAAAGGTTTTTTTGGAGAGTATATATATAATGTTAAAAACTTTTAATTTTTTTTCTATACCATTAATTCCAAAAAATATGTTAAATAAAAAAATTAATTTTTCGTTTGAATTTTTTCCTCCCAAAGATATTTTTGGAAAAAAAAAATTATTAAAAATAATTAAAGAATTAGAAAAAATTAAACCTATTTTTTTTTCTATTACACATAGTGTAAAATCTTTAAGTTATTTCAATACTGATCAAATTATTTTTTTTTTGTTAAATAATACTAAAATTCCGATTATTCCTCATCTTACTTATATAAATTTTAAGAAAGCTGAAATTCAAAATATTGCAAAAAAATATTTAAAATATGGAATTAAAAGTGTTTTAGCTTTGCGCGGGGATTTACAAGAAAATCAAAAAAATTCTAATGTTTATTCAATAGATTTAATTAAAATTTTAAAAGAAATTGGGGATTTTAAGATTTTTGTAGCAGCTTATCCTGAAATACATCCGGAATCTTCTAATATGTTAGAAGATTTAGAAAATTTAAAAAAAAAAAAAAATATGGGGGCAAATACTGCCATTACTCAATTTTTTTTTAGTATAGAAAAATTTTTATTTTTTAAAAAACAATGTTTATTACATAATGTTAGTTTAAAAATTATTCCGGGTATTTTACCTATATTGTCTTTTCAACAATTATTACGTTTTAAAAATTTAACAAACGTTTTTATTCCTCCAAATATTTTTAAAGGTTTTTTAAAATATCAAGATAATTCTAAGAAATTTAAAGAATATAGTATAAATTTTACAGTGAATTTGATTTTAAAATTATTTCTACATGGCGTCACAGATTTTCATATTTATACTTTAAATCGTATAGATTTCTTTAAAAAAATTTTTTTATATTTACAAAAAATATTTTTAAAAATATAAATTTTAATTTAGAAATAACTTTTTAATTCTAAAATTTAAATCTGTAAAATATATTTTAAAAATTAATTTAGACTAAGATACTTTTTTAAATAATTTGATAACAGAATTTTAATTATTAAAAAATTATATTAAGAATAAAAATAATATATAATTTTTTAGGTTTTTTAAATTAAATAAATTTTGGAAATATTAGAAAATGAAAAATTTATATAAAAAAAATACAATCGTATTAGCGTATTCTGGTGGGTTAGATACTTCAGCTATTATTCCTTGGATTAAAGATACATATAAATATAATGTTGTAGCATTTGTAGCTAATATAGGGCAATCGAAAAAAGATTTAATGAATATAAAAAAAAAAGCAATTGATTCTGGAGCTGATAATTGTTACGTTGAAGATTTACGTGCTGTTTTTGTGGAATCTTTTATTTTTCCAATGTTAAAAAGTGGCGCTTTATATGAAAATAAATATTTATTAGGAACTGCAATTTCACGTCCTTTAATAGCTCAAGCTCAAATTAATTGTGCAAAAAAAATTAAAGCGATTGGAGTATGTCATGGAGCAACAGGAAAAGGGAATGATCAAGTACGTTTTGAATTATCGTATGTTTCTTTGGCTCCTCAATTAAAAATATTAGCACCTTGGAGAGAATGGAAATTTTGTTCTCGGGAAGATTTATTAGAATATTTAAGAGAGAAAAATATTTTAACTAATGTAAGTTTACAAAAAATTTATAGTAAAGATGAAAATATTTTTCATATTTCTACGGAAGGGGGAATTTTAGAAGATTCTTGGAATGCTCCAGATGAAAATTGTTGGTCTTGGACTACTTCTTTACAAAAAGCACCTAATAATTCTGAAAAAATACATTTAAAAATTTTAAAAGGAAATATAGTTGAAATTAATCATGTAAAGGTAACTCTATATCAATCTTTAAAAATTTTAAATAAAATTGGTTGTAAACATGCTATTGGACGTATTGATATTATAGAAAATCGTGTTATCGGTTTAAAATCTAGAGGTTGTTATGAGACTCCAGGGGGGACTATTATTTTTACAGCTTTAAGGGCATTAGAGGAATTGACTTTAGATCGTGAAAGTTATTGTTGGAAAAATCAAATCTCTCATAAAATGTCAGAAGTGATTTATGAAGGAAAATGGTTTACTCCATTAAGAATTTCTTTACAAAAATCTTCAGAAGTTTTTTCAAATTTAATTAGTGGGAAAGTTTTAATTGAATTATACAAAGGTTCTGTTTTAGTTTTAAAAAAATATTCTTTAAATTCTTTATATTCAGAAGAATATTCTACATTTGGAAAAGATACTGTTTATACTCAAAAAAATGCTCATGGTTTTATTCAATTGTTTTCATTACCTTCTAAAATCCGCGCATTAAAAAAAAATATTATATAAAAAAATATTTTTATTAATTATATTATAGGATAAGATATTATGAATTTATGGGGTGGAAGATTTCAAGAAAAATCGCATAAAAAATTTAAAGATTTTAATAATTCTTTAAAAATAGATTTTCGTTTATTTAAAGAAGATATTTTGGCATCTATTGCATGGTCTCAGATTTTAAGTGATGCTTCGATTTTAACAACTAAAGAACAAAAAATAATAGAAAACGGTTTAAAAAATATTTTAAAAAATTCTTTTACAAAAGAGAAAATTTTAAATTCTAATTCAGAAGATATACATAGTTGGGTTGAAAAAGAATTAATTAAGAAAATTGGGGTATTAGGAAAAAAATTACATACTGGGCGCAGTAGAAATGATCAAATTTCGACAGATTTAAAATTATGGTGTAAATCTAAAATTTTACAATTACTTTGTCAAATTAAAAAATTACAATCGCATTTAATAAAAATAGCAACTAAATATCAAAATACAGTTTTTCCGGGATATACTCATTTACAGAGAGCGCAACCTATTACGTTTTCTTTTTGGTGTTTAGCATACTTTGAGATGTTGGAACGAGATAAAAAAAGATTAAATAATGCATTGGAAAATTTGGATTTATCTCCTTTAGGTTCGGGAGCTCTAGCTGGGACTTCATGGGAAATTGATCGTAAAAAATTAGCAAAATTAATGAATTTTCGTACATGCACAAATAATGCGTTAGATAGTGTTTCCGATCGTGATTATATTTTAGAATTATTATCTGTTGCTTCCATTAGTATGATGCATTTGTCAAGATTTGCAGAAGATTTAATTTTTTATAATTCAAATGAAGCAAATTTTATTGAATTTTTTGATAATATTACTTCTGGTTCGTCTTTACTACCACAAAAAAAAAATCCAGATATTTTAGAATTAATTCGAGGTCGTTGTAGTACAGTATATGGTGGTTTATTTTCGACATTAACTTTATTAAAAGGTTTACCTTTATCATATAATAAAGATTTTCAAGAAGAAAAAAGGAATTTATTTTTAAGTATTGATATTTGGAAGAGTTGTTTAGAAATTTCTATTTTAGTTTTAAAAAATTTTAAAATAAATTTTGAAAATTGCACAAAAGCAGCTCAAAAAGGATATAGTAATTCTACAGAATTAGTAGATTATTTAGTGAACAAAAAAGTTCCTTTTCGAGAAGCGCATTATTTAGTTGGGCGTATTGTTTTAAAAGCTATCAAAAAGAAGAAATTTATTGAGCAATTTACATTAAAAGAATTACAAAAATATCATTCCTGTATTTCTCAAGATGTTTTTGAATTTTTAACATTAGAAGCTAGTTTACAGAAAAAAAATTCTTTTGGAGGAGTTTCCCCTAGTCGTGTTCAAGAAGCTTTAAACAATGCAAAAATTATTTTATCAAATAAATAATGTTTTTAAATTTCCTTATAAGATTTTATATAATAATTTTTTAAGATTAATAAAAAAATTTTCTTATTAAAAATTTTATAATATGTATTTAAAGATATTTATTTATATAAATTTTTTATTAAGAATTATAGAAATTAAAAATTATATATTTGAAAATTTTTGCATATGTTTTTAGGAATTTTAAAAATAATTTAAAAAATATTTTAATTTAGAATATCTATAAGGAAGTAGATATTTTTATTGTATTTTACATTTTTTATGTATATTATGAAATTTTTATATATTATATTTTTTAATATTTTTAAAAATTAGGTAATAAATTATTGTTTAATAAATTTTAGAAAATTTTTATAATATATAATATTTTTTTAATGAATTTAAAATATGTAAAAATAAATTTTATATTTAGTATTTTAAGAGTCATCTAAAAAACTTTTTAAAATCTCAGATCGGCTAGGATGACGTAACTTTCGTAAAGCTTTAGCTTCAATTTGTCTAATACGTTCTCGAGTAACATCAAATTGTTTTCCGACTTCTTCTAAAGTATGATCTGTATTCATATCGATTCCAAATCTCATACGAAGAACTTTAGCTTCTCGAGCGGTAAGACCAGATAATACATTATGAGTAATATTTTTTAAACTTTCTGAAGTAGCTGATTCTAATGGTAATTCTAAATTTGTATCTTCAATAAAATCACCTAAATGAGAATCATCGTCGTCTCCTATTGGAGTTTCCATTGAAATAGGTTCTTTAGCAATTTTTAAAACTTTTCGAATTTTATCTTCTGGTATAGACATTTTTTCAGATAATTCTTCTGGTGTAGGTTCTCTTCCAATTTCTTGTAACATTTGTCGAGATATACGATTAAGTTTATTAATAGTTTCGATCATATGTACAGGTATTCGAATAGTTCTTGCTTGATCTGCAATAGATCTAGTAATTGCTTGACGGATCCACCATGTGGCATATGTAGAAAATTTATATCCTCTTCGATACTCAAATTTGTCTACAGCTTTCATTAAGCCAATATTTCCTTCTTGTATTAAATCTAAAAATTGTAATCCTCTATTGGTATATTTTTTTGCAATAGAAATAACTAATCTTAAATTTGCTTCTACCATTTCTTTTTTAGCGCATTTAGTTTTTGCTTCTCCTATAGAAATTTGTTTATAAATATTTTTAATTTGTTGAATAGTTAATCCTGTTTTTTTTTCTATTAAATTTAGTTGATGAATATTTTTAAGAATATTTTTTTTATGTTGTATAATTTTTTTTGACCATTTTGTTTTAAAATTTTTAATTTTATTTAACCAGAATTTTTGTATATTTTGATTTTTAAATAATGTTAAAAATTTTTTTTTAGGCATTTTACATGTTTCAACGCAAATTTTCATTAAAAAATTTTCTTGTAAACGAATTTTTTTGATTAGGATTTGCATGTGATTTACTAAAAGATTAAATTGTTTTGGTACTAGACGAAATTGTTTAAATATTTTTGATAATTTTAAAATAGCATTAATAGAATCTTGATGATGTCTTTTTTTTTTTTGTATAATATTATAAGTTAGAAAATACTGTTTACGTAATTTTTTAAATTTTTTTTTTGCTAAAATTGGATCAATATGATTTTCAGTATCTTCAGGTATCATATTGTTATTTAAAGAATGAATTTTATTATTATTTTTATTATTTAATTTATTAATTTTTTTTTTGTCAATTAATGTAGGTATAATAATTTTAATTTTTGGTGTTAATGTAAGGTCAATAAATCCTGTAATGATTTCTGAAAGTTTCAGAAATCCTTTTTCTACTTTTTTGTATTGTTCTAATAAATATAAAATAGTTTTAGGGTATTCTGCAATAGAAGATTGGACTTGATGAATACCTTCCTCAATTCTTTTAGCTAAATTTATTTCACCTTCACGTGTTAATAAATCTACAGTTCCCATTTCTCTCATATACATACGAACTGGATCTGTTGTTCTACCTAATTCAGTTTCTACTTGAGATAAAACTCTTTCTGTCGTTTCTGCTACATCTTCTTCGACATTAGTAGGTGGCTCATTTAGTATTAAATTTTCTATATCACGAGCTTCTGCAACAATCTGTATTCCTAAATCATTAATTATTTGAATAATATCTTTAATTTGTTCTGGATCAATTATATTATTTGGAAGATAATCATTTATTTCAGAATATGTTAAATATCCTTGCTCTTTTCCGTGTAAAACAAGTAATTTTAACTGTGATTGTGGGTTTTGTTCCATAATACGATATCCATTCTGATTAATTAATACATTAAAAAAATTAAATAATATTAATATAATTTGTATAAAATATTATTACTTTAATAAAAATTTTTTTATAAAAATTTTTTAAATATATTTTTTTTAAAAAAATTTTTTTGTATTTTTTTTAGATAAAATTTTATTTAAGTGAAATATTTTATATTTTTCAGACATATTTAATCCTGTATTTTTTTCTTTTGTAATAAGTAAATTATATTGATATTCAGATTCTTGAATATATAAATTATTTAATAAATCTAAAAATGTTTGTGTAATTTTTTTAGTCGAAATCATATTATTCCAATTTAATAATTTTTTAAATATTTTTTCATATTGAGTATGTCTAAAATGTTCTAATAATTGTCCAGTATTAATATAAGAAGAATTTGATAAATATTTTACAATTTTAACAAAAGTTGATATTCCTTGAATATGAAATTTTTTAATTTTTTTAAAATTTTTAATTTTTTTTACCAATATAGGGTTTTGTAAAATTAAACTAATTAATAATCTCATTGTAGTGATTTTAATTGGTGTATTTGTTTTTTTAGTATTTTTTTTTTTTTGGAGATAAATAATATTTTGTAATTCTGTATGTTCTAATAAACCTATTTTATAACCTAATATTTTTCTTAAATAAATTTGTATCATTTTTCCGGGAATTTTTTTAATTAATGGAATAACTAATTTACTTAATTTAATTTTAGAATCAATAGAATTTAGTTTTAATTTATTAGTAAAAAAATTAAAAAAAAAAGTATAAAAACTTTGTGCATTTTTTATTCGTTTTTTGAATTTTTTTTCACCTTCTTTAAAAATGATACTATGTGGATCTTCGAATTTAGGTAAAATAATAAATTTAATTGTTCTGGAATCATATAAATAAGGTAAAATTAAAAGTAGAGATTTCCAATGTGCTTCTTGACCAATTTTATCTCCATCATAACAAAAAATTAAATTAGAACTAATTTTAAAAAGAATATTAACTTGATATTTACTTAATGTAGTACCCATGATTCCTACAACATATGGAATATTATGTTGTATTAAAGATAATACATCTAAATATCCTTCGACAATTAATAATTTTGGTGGATGTGGAATTTTCTGGTAAAGCTCATATAATCCATAAATATTTTTTTTTTTAGAAAATATTAAAGATTCTGGAGAATTAATATATTTTGCTGTATTATTAATATTTAACGTTCTTCCTCCAAAACCATTTATTTTACCATATTGATTTCGAATAGGAAAAATTATACGATGATAAAAACGATCATATAATTCTTTGTAAGAATTAATTGATACTAGTCCGGTTTCTAAACAATTTTTTTTTTTAATATTTTTTTTTGTTAAATATTTTATAATTTGATTTTTTTGAATAGATGCATATCCAATAGAATATTTTTTTATAGTATTATTATTAATTCCTCTTTTTTTTAAATATTGTAATGCGTAATTAAATGGGATTTGAAATAAATTTTTTTGATAAATTTTACATATTTTTTTTAAAATTTTATGTAAAAAATTAATTTTTAGATATTTTTTTGTTTCTTTTGAATTTAAATTTTTATAAGGAATTTTTAAACTATGTAATGAAGACAGAAAATTAATACTTTCTAAAAAATTATATCCTTCATATGTCATTAAAAAATCAATTGCATTACCGTGTATATTACAACCAAAACAATAAAAAAATTGTTTTGATTTATTAATAACAAAAGAAGGGGTTTTTTCTTGATGAAAAGGGCATAATGCATGATAATTATTACCCATTTTTTTTAAAATAATATAATTTCCAATTAACTCTACAAGATTAGTTCGTTCTAATAGTTCTTGAATAAAAATTTTAGGTATTTTTTCAGTCATTTTAGTAATTTTAAAAAAATTTAATTAATATTAAATGTGAAAAATGAAATATTTTAAATTTTTATTGAATTTAATATAAACGTATTCGTTTAGCAGCTTCACGGGTTAATTTTTTAGTTAAACGTTTGATAGCGGAAGCTTTAGCGCGTTTTCTTTTAGTTGTAGGTTTTTCATAAAATTCTCTTCTTCGAATTTCTGCTAATATTCCTGCTTTTTCACAAGATCTTTTAAATCTCCGTAAAGCAACATCAAATGGTTCATTATCTCGAATTTTAATAATAGGCATTTTTTTCTCATATTTAGTTAAATAGTTTTATATTTAAAAAAAAAAATAAAATTTTTATAAAGTATTTTTAAAATATTTTATAAAATTATTATATAATATCTTTTTAGCATAATCTTTAGGAAAAAACAATGAGAGTTTTAGGAATTGAAACATCTTGTGATGATACTTCAGTTGCAATATATGATGATAAGTTAGGAATAATTTTTGATAAAACTTTAAATCAAGATCTTATTCATTCTAAATATGGTGGGGTTGTTCCCGAGTTAGCTGCGAGAGCTCATATTAATCAATTAACATTTTTAATAAAAAAAAGTATTTCTAAAATACAATTTTTTAACAAAAAAAAGAAATTTAAAAAAAAAAATATTGATGCAATTTCTTATACTGCTGGTCCGGGATTAATAGGTTCTTTATTAGTTGGTGCTACTATGGGGTGTACTTTATCTTGTGTTTGGGGTATTCCTTGTATACCAATTAATCATTTAGAAGGACATATTTTTTCTGTTATGTTAAATAAAATTCATCCCTCTTTTCCTTTTATTGTTTTATTAGTTTCTGGAGGAAATACACAATTAATACGTGTTAATGGAATAGGAGAATATTTAATTTTAGGAAAAACTATAGATGTAGCAGTAGGAAATGTTTTTGATAAGATAGCTAATAAATTAGATTTAAAATATCCTGGAGGGGAAAAATTATCTAAATTAGCTAGTTTTGGTCAAAATAATCAATATTATTTTCCTCGCCCTATGATTACTCCAATGAATTTAAATTTTAGTTTTTCTGGATTAAGAACCTATACTGAAAGAATTATTAAAAATAGTTCAAAAACTTTTCAAAATCAAGCAAATATTGCGAAAGCTTTTGAAGATGCAGTAGTAGATACATTAGTATTGAAATGTAGTTATGCAATTAAAAAAACTAATATTAAAACATTAATTGTTTGTGGAGGTGTAAGTTCTAATGTGTTATTAAGAAAAAAATTAAAAATTTTATTAAAAAATTTAAATGGTCATTTTTTTTTTTCTAAAAAAAAATTTTGTACAGATAATGCAGCAATGATAGCATATACAGGATTTTTAAAATTTCAAAAATATAAATATTCTGTTGCTTCTTCTATTTTAGTAAATTCTAAATGGAATATAGTTTAAAAGATATTTTTAAAAAAATGTATATAAAATTTTCAATTTTTTATTTTTTTTAAATATTTAAAATATTTTTTTAAAAAAATCAAAAAATTTTAAAAAATATTTTAATATATCAGGTATGTATATGCAAGTATATTTAGTAGGTGGCGCGATACGAGATCTTTTATTAGGAATAGAAATACAAGATCGTGATTGGGTAGTTGTAGGTAGTACACCAGATGAAATGATAAAAAAAAAATTTTTAAAAGTTGGTCGAGATTTTCCAGTATTTCTTCATCCAATTACTCATGAAGAGTATGCATTAGCACGAACTGAAAGAAAAATTGGAGTAGGATATAATGGTTTTAAAGTAAATTTTTCTTCAAAAGTTACTTTAGAAGAAGATTTAATGCGTAGGGATCTAACTATTAATGCTATTGCTCAAGATAATATGGGAAATTTTATTGATCCTTTTTTAGGGCAATTAGATGTTAAAAGAAGAGTATTACGACATGTTTCTTCTGCATTTTCAGAAGATCCATTACGAGTATTTCGTGTTGCTCGTTTTGCTGCTAATTTATTTCATTTAGGATTTTATATAGCGAAAGATACTTTAGTATTAATGAAATCAATTTGTATTAAAAAAGAAATTATGACGTTATTACCGGATAGAATTTGGAAAGAAATAATTAAGGGTTTAAAAACTAGTAATCCTCATATTTTTTTTATGATTCTAAATCAGTGCCATGCTTTAAAATATGTATGCCCAGAATTTTTTTATCTTTTTCAAAATTTTCGTTATTCTTTATATAAAAAAGTAAATTTTTCTTTTAGAAAGTTAGTTTTTACAGAATTAATATATATTTCATTACAAACTAAAAATGCAGAAATTCGTTTTTTATATTTATGTCAATTTTTTTCTAAACGTCATAGTTTAGGTTGTTCTTCAGTTATTTTAAGATTTTTTGATAAAAAATCTTCTCAAATAGTTTATTCATTATGTAAAAGATTAAAAGTATCTACAGAAATTTTAAAAATGTCTGTATTAATGTGTGGTTTTTATCATTTTTTACAAAACATTTATGCTCAAACTGCAGAGAAAATTGTAAAATTTTTTAATATTTTAGATGTTTGGAGAAGACCTAAAAGATTAAAAAAATTAATTTATTTGAAAATTTATGAAAATTCATTTTTTTTTTTAAAAAAATACCCATTATCTTTAGGTAAATTTTTAAAGAAAATGTTTCAGATTATTAATAAAATTACAGTACAATCTCATTCTTTACATCGAAATTTTAAGGGTGTACAAATCCGTAAAGAATTAAATCGTTTAAGGGTAAAAATTTTAAAAAAATGGTTAATATCAAATATATAATTTGATACTATTTCTTTTAATAAATAAAAGTTTTATTAAATTTCTAATTGAAAAATTTTTGTATGTCCAGATTTAATAATCTTTAAAGGTGCAATTAATAAGGAATGTTCTGATGTATATATTTCGAAATATATAAATAATAAAATAGGATATATTTGACATATTTTTTTGGTTTTTAAGATCATAAAAATTTCTCTTGTATACAATTTTTCTTTAAAATAAAAAAAATTATAATAATTTGGATATAAAAATAATAATTTTTGTAAATTAAATTTCATACTAATTTTAAAAATATTATTTGAATAAAAAAATATTTTTTTTTTCATGGAAAAATTTTTATAAACTTTTCCGGAATAAGGTGCTGTAATAATTTTTTTGAAAGGTTTAATAATAATTTTATAATAATATTTTTTTTTTTTATAGTTTTTTTTAGAAATTATATTTAATATTTTACCAGTAATAGGAGCGTAAATATATTCATTTTTTTTTTTTATATTTATTTTTTTTTGTATTAAATTATGATAAAAATTCATGTTTTAGCCTTTTTTTTTAAAAAAAAATTTATTTTTGAATATAAAATTAATCAAAAAATTTTTTATTTTTTAATAAATAATAATATTTTTGTAAAAAATTTTGTTTATTTTTTCTAAAGTTTTTAGTAGGTATATTATGAAATTATTTCTTAAGAAATTTTTAAAAATTAAATTAAAAATTCAATATTATGATTATTTATATTATACATTAAATTCTTCTATTATTTCTGATTATCAATATGATAAATTATGCTTTTCTTTAAAATCATTTAAAAAAAAATATAAAATTAAAAAAAGTTATTTAGAGTATAAAAATTCTTTAATAAAAAAAAATTTTTCTTATTTTCCAGAAATAACTCATAAAACACCTATGTTGTCTTTATTTAGTGGATCTCAAATAGAAGATTTCGAACAATATGAAAAAAAAATTAAAAAATTTTTAAACTCTTCTCAAAATTTGGAATATTTTTGTGATTTAAAATTTGATGGTTTAGCAATTAGTTTAGTATATGAAAAAGGAATTTTGTTATATGCAGTAACGCGTGGTGATGGTCTTGTGGGGGAAAATGTTACTGTAAATGTAATGACTATTTCTACTATTCCTATAGTTTTATTAAATAAAAATGTTCCAAAATTTTTAGAAGTGCGTGGAGAAGTTTATATGAAAAAAAAAGATTTTTTACTATTAAATAAACAAAATTATTTAAAAGATAAAAAAAATTTTTCAAATCCACGTAATATTGCTGCCGGTTCTTTACGACATCGTGATCCTGAAATAACTCGTCAAAGAAATTTACAATTTGTAGCATATAGTTGTAATTTTTTTGAATCTATTTTAAATTTAGAAAATCATGATAAAAATATGTTTTTGTTAAAAAAATGGGGTTTTCCAATTTGTAAATATTTTACGATTTGTAATACTATTAAAGAAGTATATAAATTTTATGAAAAAATTAATAATAATAGGGCGAAATTAAATTATGAAATTGATGGTATAGTTATTAAAATTAATTCTAAAGCATTACAAAAAAAAATTGGTTTTGTAAATAAAGCTCCTAAGTGGGCTTTTGCATTAAAATTTTTTTCTTATAGTGTTATAACAAAAGTCATAGGAATTAAATTTTCGATTGGTAGGACTGGTATTTTAACGCCAGTAGCATTTGTAAAACCTATAATTATTTCTGGAGTATTAATACGTAAAGTTAGTTTATATAATAAAAAAAAAATAGAACAATTAAATTTATGTCTTGGAGATTATGTTAAAATTTATCGTGCTGGAGATGTAATTCCAAAAATTGAAAAAGTTTTATTAGAAAAAAGATTAATAACAGTACAAAAAATTATTTTTCCGAATTTTTGTCCTGTATGTAAAACTAAATTGATTTTTATAAAAAAAGATTCTTTAATATATTGTCCAGCTAGTTTTTTTTGTTCAGCTCAGAATGAAAAAAGATTATTACATTTTTCTTCAAAACAAGGAGTTTATATACCAGGTTTAGGTATAACTTTAATAAAAAAATTATTTTTAAAAGGAATTTTAAAAAATCCTGTAGATTTTTTTAAATTAAATAAAAAATCTTTTTTAAATATTTCTAGAATAGGATCAATATTAACAAAAAAAATTTTAAATTCTATTCAAAAATCAAAGAAAGTTACATTAAATAAATTTATTTATTCTTTAGGAATTTTTTTAGTTGGAAAAGTTGTTTCTCAAAATTTATCTGATTTTTTCGGATCTTTAAATAATTTTTTAAAAGCAAAATATAAAAATTTACGTCAAGTTGAAGGAGTAGGAAAAAATATAGCAAATTCTATTTTATTATTTTTAAAATTAAAAGAAAATCAAAAAATTATTTTAGATTTACAAAATATTTTATTTATTTCTTCTTTTTTTGCTAATTCTTTTTATGTGAAAAAATTTTCAATGATGTGGATATATGATAAAAATTTTGTATTATCTGGAAAATTTTTAATTTTTTCAAAAAAAAAAATTTTTAAAATAATTAAAAATAATGGAGGTAACATTAAATATGATATTTCAAAAAAAATAAATTTTTTAATTATTGGGGAAAAATATGGAAATAAATTTAAAAAAGCAAAATTATTAAAAATTAAAATATTATCTGAAAAACAATTTATTCAAAAAATTAAAAAATAATATGGGTCGTGCAGGATTTGAACCTGCGACCAATTGATTAAAAGTCAACTGCTCTACCGACTGAGCTAACGACCCAAAAAATTTTTAGGTAATGACGGATTCGAACCGCCGACCTTCTCCGTGTAAAGGAGATGCTCTACCAGTTGAGCTAATCACCCAATATTTCTTTATTGTAAATTAGTTATTTTGTTAGTCAATCTTTTTTTTGTTTTTTTATAAAAAAAATAAAAAATTTTTTAAACAATTTTTTTTAAATAGATTTTTAGAGTGTTTTATGAAAATAAAAACTAGATTTTCGCCTAGTCCTACTGGTTTTTTACATTTAGGGGGATTACGTACAGCATTATTTTCGTGGTTATTTGCGCGTAAAAATAATGGTTCATTTATTTTACGAATTGAAGATACAGATAAAAAAAGATTTAATGAAAATTCCTCTAATGATATTATGGAAAGTTTATCTTGGTTGGGTTTATTTTGGGATGAAGGGCCTATTTATCAAAGTAGTCGTTTAAAAATTTATCAAAAAGCGATTTTAAAATTGTTAAATTTAAAAAGAGCTTACAAATGTTATTGTTCATATGAAAGATTAGAATTATTAAGAAGTAATTTATTATTAAAAGGTGAAAAACCTCGTTATGATGGAAAATGTCGGTTTAAAGAAAACCAAAAAAAAAATAATAATAAATCTTTTGTTATACGTTTTAAAAACCCAAAAAAAGGATCTGTAAAATTTTTGGATCAAATTCTAGGAGAAATTATTGTTCAAAATTCTGAATTAGATGATGTAATTATACAACGTTCAGATGGTATGCCCACATATAACTTTTGTGTTGTAGTAGATGATATTGATATGAAAATTACACATGTAATACGTGGAAATGATCATTTAAATAATACGCCTAGACAAATTAATTTATTTAATGCTCTAGATGGAAAAGTTCCTAAATTTGCTCATTTATCTATGGTTTTAGATTTTGAAGGAAAGAAAATTTCTAAAAGATATTCTCAATCTAGTATTTTAAAATATCGTATGTCTGGATATTTACCGGAAACAATTTTAAATTATTTATTTTCTTTAGGAACCTTAAAGAATAAAAAAGAAATTTATTCTTTAAAAGAAATGAAATCATGTTTTTCTTTTAAAAAAATTAATAAATCCCCTAATATCGTTAATAAGAAAAAAATTTTATGGTTTAATCATTATTATTTAAAGACTTTAAATAATGAAAAAATTTTTATATATTTTCAAAAATATTTATTGTTAAATAAAATTAAACTTGTGAAATCTTTTCCTACAAAAGAGTTGATTTTTAATTTTATTAAAAGACATGTGACTTTAGAAGATTTTTTAAAATCTTATACATATTTTTATCAAGATGTTAAATTTTCTTCTTTAAAAAATTTACATATAGGTTTTAAAATTAAAGATATATTAATTTTAATATATTTTAAAAAAAAAATTTTAAATCTTAAAAAATGGTCTCTGGATAATTTGTCAGAAGTTTTTCAAAATATATTATGTAAATTTAATTTAAAATTTTCAGAATTAGCACCATTAATACGGCTGAGTGTTACAGGTTGTTTATGTACTCCTAGTCTTAAATTGATTATATTTTATTTAGGGAAGAAATGTATTTTAATACGTTTAAAATCTGCAATACAATATTTTAAAAAGAATATTTTGAACAATAAATATATTTAGAAAAAAAATATTTATTTAAGGTTTTTTTATAAAAAAATATAAAAAATAAAATTTTTTAATTATTTTTATTTTTTTTTAGAATTTAATTGGAAATAATTTTAGAAGAAGTATAATATTAAAATAAATTTTAAGTTTTTTTAAAATATTAGTATATAAAAATTATAAAAATTGATATTTTCAAAATATTTTTTAAAAAAATGATTTTGCTGGTAAATCCAGCAAAATTTTAATTTTTTTAAATAAAATTTATTTATAATGGTAGGTTCATTAATTCTTGATAAGAACTTATAATTTTATTTCGTAATTGAACTAATATTTTAATCCATAAACCTTTTTGATTCAGTTCAAAAAATTGTCCTTGATTTTCTATTTCATAATTTTTTATGTTTTTTTTTTGAAAATTATTTATTATATTATCTTTTTTAAAAGAATTTTTTTTTATATTTTGTTCTAAATAATTTTGAAAAGGTTTATTAGGATAAAAATTTGAAATTTTATTATTTTTTTTTTGAATTATGTTTTTAAAGTATATAGGAAGTTCTTTAGAAATTTTTTTCATATTTAAGGGTCTCAAAGGGAATACATGAATATAAAAAACTAGATTTTATAATTTTATATATTTTAAAATATTCATATTATATTTTCAAATAAAAATTTTATTTATTTTTAGAATATATATAATTTTTCATAATAATTTTTTTATAGAATATGAAATTTTTTATCATAGTAATAATATAGGATATTCTGATGAATTTTAAAAATTTATTATTTAAAGATGTTAAAAAAAAATATAATTATTTAATGAATTATTTTTTTAAAAATTATCAAGTTTTTTTTATTTTTTTTTCTGGTATATGTGCAATAATATTTTCTATTATTTTTTGGATTCGTTCAGAAAATTATAAAATTTTATATGATTCCATTTCTAGAATTGAAGGAAGTGAAATTATAAAAAAATTAACAAGAATGAAAATTCCATATAAATTAGATGAAAAAACTGGATCTATTTTAGTGCCAGAAAAAAAAATACAAGAAATAAAGTTTAAGTTAGCATATAAAAAAAATTTTTTTAAAAAAAATAATGGTTTTGAGATTTTAGATAAAGAAAAATTTGGAATTAGTGCGTTTAATGAAAAAATTAATTATAATCGTAGTTTAGAAGGTGAATTAGCGAGAACTTTACAAATATTATATCCAATTAAAAATGTTCGTATTCATTTATCTATTCCTCAGGAATCTAGTTTCTTACATACTAATCATAATAATATTTCGGCTTCTATTTTATTATTTTTAGATTCTAAAATAAAATTAGATTTTTTACAAATAGAATCTTTAGTTCATTTTGTAGCTTTTAGTGTTCCTAACCTTACTTGTGATAAAATTGTTATTATGGATCAGTTTGGAAATATGTTAAATACTATTGTACCTAATTTAAAAGATAATTATTTTTTTCATTTTTTAGAATTATATAATCAGCAATTAGAAAAAAAAATTAAAACTAGTATTACACAATTATTAACCCCAATTTTAGGTATTAAAAATTTTATTGTTCAAGTAACTGTTCAACAATTAGAAAATTTGTCTTTTAATCAACAAAAAAAAGATAGAGTTTTGTATACAAAAGATAATAATAGTTTATTAAAATTAGTTCCTGAATATTTTAATGAGTTAGGAATTTCTTCTAATTCTGATTTTTTTTCTTCTAAAATGAAAAAAAAAATTTTTTTTAAAAAAAAAGAAAAATTACCTATTGAACAAAAAAAAAAAAAAATTAAAAAATCTGTAAATACTATTGTAAAAAATAAAAAAAAAAATACTAAATTAAATAAAAGAAAAGATTATAAATATCATATTTTAAAATCTAAAAATATTTTTTTTAATGGTAAAAAAAGTATTTCTATCGTAATAATTTTAAATTATTATAAAAATTTAAAAGGAGAATTAGTTTCTTTTACCTCTACTGAATTGAATAATTTTAAATTTTTAATTAAATCGAGTTTACCGTTTCTTTCAAATTATCAAAATACTATTCGGGTTTTTAATCAATTATTTATTATTAGTCAGAAAAATATTTCGAAAAATATTTTTTTTAGAATATGGAATATTTTTTTTATAAAGAAAAATTTTTTATATTATTTTTTATTTTTTTTATTTTTTTTAATTTTTTGTATAAAATATAAAATTAATAAAATTTTTCAATATATTTTTAAAAAATATTGTCTAATTAAAATTTTTAATATTAATAAAAAACCTTTTTTAATTTCACAAAAAGATTTTCAGAAAAATTCTTTACAAAAGTTAAATAATAATAAAAATTCTAATTTTATCATTTCGAATATTCGAAAAAAAATATTAAATATGAGCGCAAAAACAATTGCGAAAATAATTCGTATTTGGTTTAAAAAAATGGAAAATTAAAATTGTATGGAAAAAATAAAAATTATTCAAAAAATTGCAATTTTTTTATTATCTTTAAATAAAAGAAAAATTATAGAAGTATTAAAATTTCTTGATAAAAAAGAAATTATAATTTTTAGTGAGGAAATGTTTAAAATTGATAAAAAATTATTAAAAAATAGTAACAACATTTTAAAAGAATTTTTAGAAGTTTATAAATTTTATTTTTCACATAAATTTCAAAATTTTGATCAAGTGATGTTATTATTAAAAAATTCTATTGTAAAAAATAAAGATCAAAATGTTATAAAAAAACCTCAAATTAAATATAAATTTTTAAATAAAATCTTATTTTTAAATACATTAAAAAGTTTTGACATTTTTAATTTTTTAAAAAATGAATCAAGTATGATTATTAGTATTTTTTTAATTTATTTAAAAAAAAAAAAGTCTTTAAAAATATTTTTTTTATTTAAAAAAAAAAAACGTTTAAAAATTTTTAAAAATATTAAAAATTTTACTGGTATTAAAAAATTTGGATTTTTTATTTTAAATCGAATTTTAAAAGATAAATTTAAAAAATTTAATTTTATTATTAAAAAAAAAAAGAGTATTTAATATGTGTTAAATTATTTAAAATTTTTTAAAAAATAAAAAAAATAATATATAAAAAATAAATAATTTTTTATATAAAAATAATTTTTTATATAAATTTTAATTTTTATAAATTTTTTAAAATATATAATTTTTAAGAATATTACTTAGAGGAAAAAATATGTTAGATATAAAAAAAAAAAATGGAAAAAATGGCATCCACCAGTTTTAACAAAAAAAAAAAATATTAAAAAAAAAATACAAAATAAAAAATTTTTATTTTCTAAAAATTTAAATATTCAAAATAATAAAAAGATAAAAAAATGTTTATTTAATATTCATAAAAAAGATTGTAAAATAAATTTATCATTAAAATCTTTAAAATTAAATCAAAAATTATGTAAGGAAGGTTATCAAATAGGATATAAAGAAGGGCATCAAGCAGGATATAAAGAAGGGCATCAAGCAGGATATAAAGAAGGGCATCAAGCAGGATATAAAGAAGGGCATCAAGCAGGATATAAAGAAGGGCATCAAGCAGGATATAAAGAAGGATATACAGAAGGATATAATGTTTCTGATTTCGTTCAAAAATTTCAAATTACAAAAAAAAATTTGCGAGATTTTGAAAAAAAATATATTTCTTTTATTTTAAAAGAAAAAATTCATAAAATTAATCTTTTATTAACAGAATTTAAAAAATCAATTATTATGTTAAATGATGATGTTTCATTAAAATTGTTTGAAATATCAATTAAAATTTCTGAATTTATAGTTTCTGATGTTTTATTAGTCGATAAATTTTTAGTATTACGAAAAATTTCTATGATATTAAAAAAAGTTAAAAATTCTATGGAAAATTTAATAATTAAAGTACATTCAAAAAATGAATTTTTAGTTAAAAAAAAATTTTCTGCTTTTTTTCAAAGTTATGATTGGAAAATTTTAATTGATAATACATTAGATCAATATAGTTGTTATGTAATTATTGATAATATGGAAATTGATGGAACAATATCTGCAATTTGGAATTCTGTATATGAACTATCAGGAATCACTAAGGATAAAAAAGATGATAATTAATCAAAATCCTTGGTATCAAAAATTAAATAATTTTGAAAATAAAATAGAATTTTTATCTGATTTGATATTTTTTGGTAGATTAATAAGTGTGAATGATTTAGTATTAGAAGTAGTTGGTTTACAACAAGAAATTGGATCTTTATGTTATATAGAATGTTTTAGGAAGAAAAAAAAAATTTTAGTAACGTGTGAAATTATTGGTTTTAGAGAAAAAAAGACTTTTTTAATTTCTTTTGATTATACTTATAATTTCTTTCCTGGAGCTCGTGTTTTTATTAAAAGTCAAAAAAAAAATTTTTTAGAAAATTCTCAGATTTTTCCTTTTGGTAGAGGATTGTTAGGCAGAATTTTAGATAGTACAGGTTTTCCTTTAGATCAATTAGGGACATTTAAAGGGGAAATATTTTATAAATCTTTTTATCATAAAAATATTAATCCATTAAAAAGAACTCCCATTACTAAAATTTTTGATACAGGTATACAAGCAATTAATAGTTTATTAACTATTGGTCAAGGTCAAAGAATAGGAATTTTTGCGCGTCCAGGAGTAGGAAAAAGTTTATTATTAGGTATGATTACACGTTATTCTGCTGTAGAGATTATTATTGTTGCTTTAGTTGGAGAAAGAAATCGAGAAGTATTAGATTTTGTTCATAATATTTTAAATAAAGAAAGTTTAAAGAAATCTATTATTATTGTATCTACCGCTGATTCACCTCCAATATTACGAATTAAAGCTGTCTCTTATGCTACTTCTTTAGCTGAATTTTTTCGTTCTTTAAATAAAAATGTTTTATTAATTTGTGACTCTCTAACACGTTATGCTATTGCATATCGTGAAATTTCTTTATCATTAGGCGCTTTCCCTATTTCTAGAGGATATCCAGTTTCTATTTTTTCAAATATACCTTCTTTGATTGAAAGGACTGGAAATTCTATGAATAAAAATGGTACTATTACTTCTTTTTATACTATTTTAACGGAGGGGGATGAAGATAATGATCCGATTTTAGATATTTCAAAATCTATTTTAGATGGTCATATTATGTTATCTAACATATTATCTAATGCTGGTCATTATCCAGCGATTGACATTGAATTATCTATTAGTCGGTTAATGTCTTCGATTGTATCTTCTTCACATTTAAAAAATGCAATTTTTTTAAAGAAATTAATTTCATGTTATAATACACATAAAGATTTAATTACGTTGGGTGCTTATGTACCAGGAAAAAATTTTTTATTAGATCAATCTGTACAAATGTGGCCATTAATAGAAAAATTTTTAAAACAAGATTTTTTATTTAGTGTTTCATATGATACTTCTTTATTACATTTAGAAAATTTATTAAAAAATTTATATGTGAAAAAAGAGAAAATTAATATATGAAAGTAACAAGAAATTTATTCGTTAGTTTACGAAAAAAAATATATTTTGAATTACAAGAAAAATTTTTTATATTAAAAAAATCTTTAGAAGTAGAAAAAAAAAATTCTATATATTTAATAACAATAAAAAAATACTTGGTAGAATATACTAAAATTTTTTCAAAAAATCTCTTTAAAGGTATCTTAATTTTTCAATTAAAATTTTTTGAAAAATTTAGAAATTTATTAAAAAAATCTATTTTTTTACAAAAAAAAATTTTAAAAGATTTAATTGAAAAAAATTCTTTTTTTTTAAATGAAATTCAAAACCTGTTTCTTATTTTTAAAAAATGGGAAAAATTAGAAAAACATTATTTACAAATACAAATAAAAAAAAAAAAATTAAAGATTAATCGTCAAGAAGAATTTTTATCTCAAAATTTTTATATATTATTACATTAATAATTTTTTTATTTTTTTTATAGGATATAAATGATATTTTTGTATATAGACATATTAAAAAAATTTATTATTAAATTTTAAAAGAATATATTTTTTTTAAAAAAAAATTATAAGGAAATCTTTTGTATATAAAAAAATTAAAATTTATGAAATTTTATTGGTTAAATAATCAAAAAAATTTAAAATATTCTTTTAAAAAAAAAGAAGAAATAAAAATTAAAATTTTTAAAAATTTTTCAATTATAAAAAAAAAAATAGATTTATATTTTTTTGAAAAAAATTTTTTTTTAGAAGAAAAAATTTTTAAAATATGTTCTCAATTAGAAAAAATTTTTAAAAAAGAATTTGATTTAACTTGTAAAGTGAATTATAAAATTCAAAATTATTTTCAAAATTCTACTATGAAAATATCTCATGATTTGTGTTTTTTAGAAAAATTATATTTTTTAAAAGATTTTAATAGTATTTTAGGATTATTAATATCTCAAAATATGATTAATTTTTTTTTAAATATATTTTTAAATCAAAAAAAAAATAATATTTTAATAAAATTTAAAAATAAATATTCGAAAATTGAATTAACAATTTTTAAAATTTTAACTAAATTTCTTTATAAAATTTTTTATAAAAATTTTCTTTTAATATTTCAGGAAATACGATTTTATGATATTTCTAATTTATTTATGAAAAAAAAAAATATTAAAGAAAATGAAAATTTTAATTTAATTATTAAATTTTATATTACATCTCAATATGGTTCGGGTATTTTTTTTAACATATATTCAACTAATATTATAAAAAATTTTTTATTTAAAAAAAAGAAAAAAATTTTATTTCAAAAAAAAAAAATATATTTTGCAACATTATATAGTTCTATGTTAATGTTGCAAAAAATTCCATTTATACTTAGGGTTTTTTCTCAAAATTATTTTATTTTTTTATCTGAATTTTTAAAATGGAAATGTAATTATATTTTTTTTATAAAAGAAATAAAAATTGTAACAGCATATATTGAAAGATTTTCAATTTTTTTAGCTAAATATGGGCTTTATAATAAAGAGTATTCACTTCAAATTTTAAAAATTTTAAAAATTCAAAAAAAAAATTTATTTTTTCAGGAGTCCGATATGAATATAGATGAACAAAATAATAAAAAAATATTAGAAAAATCTTTGAAAAATTTTACATTAGAAAAAAATAATTCTAATTTTCAAGATTCTATTTTAAAAAATCAAAAAAAAGATTCATCTTATAAAATTTCGAAAGAAAAAACTATTCTTTCAAAAAATTTTAAAAATTTAAAAATTATTTCTCATTTACCAATGAATATTACAGTAGAATTAGGTTATAAAAAAATTACTATTAAAAAATTATTAACGTTAACAAATGGATCTATAATTTCATTAAAAAAAAAAGAAGGAGATGCTTTAAATATTTTTGCAAATGGATATTTAATAGCTCAAGGAGAATTAGTAATGGTAAAAAAAAAATATGGAATACGAATTATTTCGATGATTTCTGATCCTATCTAATATAAAATTTTGATATTTAATTAGGTATCTTTAAAAATGTATAATTTTAGAAAAAATTTTTTATTTATTTTTTTAAACAAATGTTTTTATTTTTTTTATAATAATGAATCTTTAAAGTATATAAATTTTTCTGTAATATTGTTTTTATGTTTTATTTTTTTGTTTTTTTTTTATATTAAAAAAACAGGTTTAGTAAATACTACTAAAACTTCTAATTCTATTACTTTATTAGAGCAATTTTATTTAACTGCTCATCAAAAAATTATTATTATAAAGATTAGGAAGGTAAATTTAGTTTTAGGAGTTACAGAAAAAAATATCAATTTTTTATATATATTACCATCTTCAATAAAAAAAAATTATAATTAAGGAATATTTTTATAATTGATATTATTTTAACATACTTTTTTATAGTAGTTTTAGGTAAATATTTATGAATTTTTTTTTAAAGTACATTTTATATTTTTTTATAAGTTTTTTTCCAAGAATTCTATATGCTAAAAATTTTTTTTCTTTAGTAGATACAGCAAAATATTCGCAAAATTTTTGGAATGTTTCTTTACAAACTTTTTTAATTTTTTTTTTATTAAGTTTTATACCAGCTATTATTTTATTAATGACGAGTTTTACAAGAATTATTATAGTTTTTGGATTATTACGAAATGCTTTAGGGACTCCATATTCTCCACCGAATCAAATTTTAATTACTTTATCTTTATTTTTAACTTTTTTTATTATGTCTCCAGTATTTACTAAAATTTATTCTCAAGCTTATGTACCATATTTTCAAGAAAAATTAGATTTTAAAAATTCCATGCATAATGCTATTAAACCATTACATCAATTTATGCGTCATCAAACTCGTAAAACTGATCTTTTATTATTTTTTGAATTAGCAAAAATTAAGTATCCTAAAAAAGAAAATAATATTCCTTTAAGAATTTTATTACCTGCATATATAATTAGTGAATTAAAAACTGCATTTCAAATTGGGTTTTCAATTTTTTTACCTTTTTTAGTAATTGATTTAGTGGTAGCTAGTATATTAATGGCTTTAGGTATGATGATGGTGTCTCCTTCTACAATTTCATTACCATTAAAATTAATTTTGTTTGTATTAAGTGATGGTTGGAATTTATTAATTACTGCATTATCAAAAAGTTTTTTTTAAGTATAAAAAATTTTAGACAAAAAAGATTTTTAGAATGTTAATTTAATTTATAAAAATTAATTTTAAAAAATAGGAAATATAATGTATCAATTACAAATTTTAAATTTAGTACAAAATTCTATGAAAATAGCAATAATTTTATCTTCTCCTATTTTATTGTCTCTTTTATTAATAGGATTATTAATTAATATTGTGCAAGTATCTACTCAAATTAATGAGCAAACTTTATCTTTTATTCCGAAAATTTTAGTTATTTTTTTTTCTGGATTTTTTTTTGGATCTTGGATGTTAAAATATATTTTAGATTATATTGTTTATATTTTTCATAATATTCCTGTTATGATCCAGTAATGAATGAATCTAAAATTTTGACAATATTACAGATGTTTATGAATCAAAAAATTTTTTTAATTATGACTAGATTAATATTTATTTTCTTTTATATGCCAATGTTTGATACTCAGTATATTAGTAAAAAAATAAAAATTTTATTAATATATTGTATAAGTTATTTAATTAGTTTTTCAATTATTTTTAATGAAAATCAATATTTAATTCAAGATATTTTTTGTTTATTTTTATATCAAATTTTTCTTGGAATATGTATAGGATTAATTATTAAATATCTTTTTTCTTCTTTTTTTTTAACAAGTGAAATATTGAGTTCTTTATTAGGATTATCTTTTTTTTCATTTTTTGATAATAGTATAAAATCTCATTCTTTAATTTTGTTACGTTTTTTAAATATTTTTATCATTTTGACATTTCTTTCAATAGATGGTCATTTATTACTTTTAAAAATATTTTGCAAAAGTTTTGATTTTTTTCCTTTAATGTATTATAAAATTAATTTTTATTATCTTTTCTCTTTAATTAAATTCTCTTCTGTAATATTTTATAATGGTGTTTTAATAAGTTTATATATAATGTTTATAATTTTAATGGTACATATTATTTTGTTGTTATTATCACGTATGGTCCCAAATTTTTCTTTTTTTTCTTTATCTGTGTCTATTTTTTTTTTATTAGGTATGTTTTTATTAAGATTATTTATGCCAATTATAAGAATGTATTTAATTTTTTTATTTAGAAAAAATATTACTTATTTATTATTTTTTTTAAAAAATATAAATAATAAAATTTAAAAAAAAATTTTGGGGATCTTTTTAAAGATCTCCAATTTTCTAATTTTTTATTTTAATATTAAAAATTATTTTATTTTTTTTTCAATATATAAAACATGTTTTTTAATAATTGGATCATATTTTTTAAGTTTTAATTTTTCTGGTTTGTTTCTTTTATTTTTTGTTGTGGTATAAAAATGACCACTTTTTTTACTAGAAATCATTTTAATTTTTTCACGTTTACTTTTAGCCATATTATATTCCAATATTTTTAATTTTTAATATATTTTTTTAATATTTTAGAAATTCCATATTTATTAATTAATCTTAAAGCTTTTGTAGAAATTTTTAATGTAATAAATTTTTTTTTTTGTGGATCCCAAAAACGATGTTTATGTAAATTTAAAAAAAATTTTCTTTTTGTAGCATTCATAGCATGTGATCTTTTATTACCATTTAAGGGTAATTTTTTAGTTATTTGACATATTTTAGTCATATATATTTCTCTTTAAATTTTTTTATTTTTTTTTTGATATCTGGTATGTGCTGAAATAATAATTGAGTGTGCTTTTTGGAGATTTTCTAATTTTATTTTTTTAGTCCATTTATTTTTTTCTAAATTTTTATAAGTAGTAAAAAAATGTATAATTTTTTTTTTGAAAAATTCTGAAAGATGCGAGATATCTTGTATATTTTGATATTCTTTTGTTAAAGAGGAATGAGGTACTGCGATAATTTTTTCATCTTTTCCTTTTTCATCTTCCATATTTAATACCCCTATTGGGCGACACCTAATTATGACATTTGAATTTAAAGGATAAGTAGTAATAATCAAAATATCTAATGTATCATTATCTAAAGATAAAGTTTGATTAATATACCCATAATTACAGGGATAGAATATAGAAGTAGGAATAAATCTATCTACCATTAATAAATCATATTTTTGATTTTTTTCATATTTTATAGGAGTAGATTGTGCTGAAATTTCTATAATTGCATATAAATCATTAGGAAAATTTTTTCCTATTGGAATTTTAGTATAATTAGACATTTTTTAGATTCTCTTTGTTAAAAAAATTTATAAAAAAACTTTAGTTATTTTTAAAAAGTTTTTTAATTGATATATATAATTGCTTAAATTATAATAATATAAATTTTTATTTATAGTTTTTTATAATATTTAAAATATTTTTTTTGAATAGGATTGAAAATGTTAGATTTTAATATCACAAATAATGAAAAAAAAATATTAATTCAATATTTAAAGTTTTCTTTAGAATATTTAAAGAAAAAAAAAATGATTGGTTTAGTTCAAATTGAAAAAAATAATAATTTTAATTTAATAATACGAAATAAAATTTTAGAAAATATAGAATATTCTTCTAATATTTCTATTTATATTACAGCATATTATAAACATCGTCAATTTAGTCTTATTTTAAGTCATGTAACAAAAAAAAATATTCAATGCGCTATAGATCGAATTTTTTTTATTATTCAAAATATGCAGAAAGATTTAGATTTAGGTTTACCTAAACTTAAAAATTTATATAATCAAGATTTTAAATTAAATTTATTTTTTCCCTGGTCTTTTAATATATCTAAAATTAAAGATTTGGTATTATGTGTTGAAGATGCTGCTTTAAATTTTAGTAAAAAAATTATTAATTCAGAAGGTACAATTTTTAATAGTTTAATTAAAATAAAATTTTTAGGAAATAGTTTAAATTGGTTTAATTCTCAAATTTCTACAGAAAATTATTTGTGTAGTAACATTATAGCTGCTGATAAAAATAGTATGGAAACGAGTTCGGAATATTTTTTAGGGCGGGATATTAAAGATTTAAAAGATCCTTCAGTAATTGGTATAAAAAGTGCTAAAAAAAGTATTTCAAAGTTAGGATCTCGAAATATTCAAACTCAAATTTCTTCTATAATTTTTTCTTCTGAAGTATCATCTAATTTATTTTTTTATCTTTTTAAAGCGTTAAATGGATATTCTGTATATAAAAAAACTACATTTTTGTTATATTTATTAAATACTAGAATTTTTCCTAAATGGTTAGATATTTATGAAAATCCATTTTATGATAAAGGATTATCTTCTAAATTATTTGATGGAGAAGGTGTTAAAACAATATGTAGAAAAATTGTAAAAAATGGAAAAATTAAAACATGGTTATTAGATACTTATTCGGGAAAAAAAATTTTTCAAGAAACTACAGGGCATTGTAGCGGAATACATAATTGGTTTATTAATAGTCAAATTCCTAGATTATCTTTGAAGAAGTTATTAAAAAATATGAATAAAGGTATTTTAGTAACAGAATTAATGGGTGAAGGCGTAAATTTAATGACTGGTGATTATTCAAAAGGTGCTTCTGGATTTTGGGTAGAAAATGGGGAAATAAAATATCCTATTAATAAATTTACTATTTCAGGTAATTTATTAAAATTATGGAAAAATATTATAAATTTAGGAAATGATGCTAGAAAATATCAAAAAATTTCTTGTGCTTCAATTTTTTTATCTGAAATTCAAATTTCTGGAGTTTAATTTATTAGAAAATTTTTTATTTATATTATATTAGAAAATGAAGTTGACCGATAAGCCGGGTTCTGTTTTAAACAGTCATTTATCTAGATTAATAATTACTTATTAATTCAAGCGACTTACCCGGGATTTTAATACGGGTTATATTATTAATCCCTGTTTAGTCTTGCACCAGGTGGAGTTTACCGCGCCAAAATTGTTACCAATTTTGCGGTGCGCTCTTACCGCACCTTTTCATCCTTACCATTTATTTTTTTTAAAATAATATTTTTAAAAATTAAGTAATATATATTAAAAAAAATGTTTAGGCGGTTTTTTTTCTGTAGCACTAGTCGTAAAATTTCTTTCCCCAGGTGTTACCTGGCACCTTTACCCTATGGAGCCCGGACTTTCCTCTATTTATTACCAAAATGTAATAAAATAGCGACTGTTTAGTCAACTTCATTTAAAAATTTTTCTTGAATCATTTTATTGTACAGAAAATTTTTTTTTATTCCATATATTTTTTGCATAATTTTTATTGAATTAGAAAAAGAAATTTCAGAAGATAATATTTGAAAAATTTTTTTCATATTTTGTGTAATTTTTTTTTTTTGATAGATTTTTGAACCTTCTAAAATAATTACTATTTCACCTTTCCTTAAATTAACATTTTTTTTAAAAAATAAAAAAATTTCTTGCATTGTACCTGTAATAATTTGTTCCCATATTTTGGTTAATTCTCTTGCTATGGTAATTTTTCTTGTAGGTTCAATTTCTTGAGAAAGGATTTTTAGTGTTTGAATTAATCTTTTAGGAGATTCGTAAAATATAATAGTTCTTTTTTCTTTTTTAATTTTTTTAATTTTTTTTTTTTTAAAATTTTTGTTAGAAGATAAAAAACCTTCATAACAAAATGAACTAGTTTTTATTCCTGATGCACATAAAGCTGCAATTGCTGCGCAAGGACCTGGAATAGGTACTACTCTAATATTTTTTTTATGAGATTTTTTTACTAATAAAAAACCTGGATCATTAATTAAAGGTGTTCCAGCTTTTGAAACTAAAGCTATATTATATCCTTTTTTCAATTTTTTAATATATTTTATGGTATTTTTTTTTTCATTAATCTTATTTAACGAATATATTTTATTTATTATAGAAAAATTTTTTAAAAGTATTTTCGTATGATGTATATTTTCTGTAATAATAAAATCTACAGATTTTAAAATATTGACCGAACGATATGATAAATCTTGTAGATTACCTATAGGGGTAGATACAATATATAATAATCCAATATTATTTTTTTTTTATACATAATTTTTATCCTATAAATTTTTTAATAAGAATAACATATTTTACAAAATATTAATAATAAATTTATTTTAGAACTTTAAGTATATATATTTTGTATGGTAATATATAAAAAATTTAAAAAATTTTTAAAATTAAATTTTTTTTATAAAGAATTTTTTTATAAACAATGTGATTGATAGGATTATAATGTGCAAAGAGTCGTAATTACTGGAATGGGTATTATTTCTAGCATTGGAAATACTTTTTCTGAAGTGTTAAATGCTTTAAAATATGGAAAATCAGGAATTGTTTTTTCTGAAAATATGAAAAAAAAAGGTTTAAAAAGTAATATTTGGGGTCCCGTATATCTAAATAAAAAATTTTATATTTCTAGAAAAATAAAAAGATTTATGAATGAAGCTTCGAAATATGTATATTATGCGATGAAAGAAGCGATTTTAGATAGTGGTTTATCTTCTAAATTATATTCAAAAAATTTTAGAGTAGGTTTAATTTTGGGCTCTGGTTGTGGAGCATTAAATTCATATTTTGATTTTTTTAAAATTTTACAGTTACAAAAAAAATCTTGTTTTTTAAGTCCTTATTTTACATTAAAATGCATGCCTTCTTCTATATCTGCTTTATTAGGATCTATTTTTAAAATTTATGGTATAAATTATACTATAAATTCTGCTTGTTCAAGTTCAGCTAATTGTATTATTCATGGTGTAGAATTGATTAAATTTGGAAAACAAGATATTGTTTTTGCGGGTGGTGGAGAAGAAATTAATTGGATTCTTGCAAAGCAATTTGATGCTATGGGAATTTTATCTAAAAAATTTAATCATATTCCTAAAAGAGCATCTCGTGCATATGATAAATTGAGAGATGGATTTGTTATTTCTGGAGGTAGTGGAATAGTTATTTTAGAATCTTTAAAACATGCTTTAAATCGAAATGCAAAAATTTATGGAGAAATTATTCGTTATAATACATCTTGCGATGGTTTCCATATGACAACTCCTTCAGAATCTGGTGTAGTTCGTTGTATGACGCATGCTTTAAAAAATTTAAATATTCCGATTGATTATTTAAATACTCATGGTACTTCTACAAAAATAGGAGATATAGTTGAATTGAAGGCAATTCAGAAAAGTTTTAAAAATCTTTCTCTTCCATTTTTATCTTCAACTAAATCTATTACAGGGCATTCTTTAGGTGTTTCAGGGGTACATGAAGTTATTTATATTTTGTTAATGTTAAAATATAATTTTATTCCAGAAAGTATTAATATTTATAAATTAGATTCTTCAGCAAAAAATATGAATATTGTACGTAAATGTTTTAAAAAAAAAATTAATGTAGTAATGTCAAATAATTTTGGTTTTGGGGGGAGTAATACTACTATTATTATTCAAAAATATTAAGAATTTTTTAAATCTTAAGTTTAATTAGTATATAAATAATAAAAAAAAATTATTTTTTTAAAAAAATATGGAATTCATTATGAATCAATTAGAATCTTTAAAAAAACATAGTATAATTGTAGTTGATAGCGGAGATATCGAACAAATATCAAAATTTTCTCCTTCTGATGCAACAACTAATCCTTCTTTGATTTTACATAGTATTTTATCTAAAAAATATGAGTTTATTTTTGAAAATTCTTTGAAATATGCTCGATTAAAAGGAGGTACGCATAAAAAAAAAATTATGAATGCTGGAGATAGAATAGCTGTTATGTTTGGAAAAGAAATTTTAAAATATATTCCTGGTTATATTTCAACAGAAATTAATTCAAAATTTTCTTTTAATATTGAAGAGTGTGTTCAAAAAGCAGAAAAATTAATTAATATGTATGGCGAAATGGGTGTTAAGAAATCTCGTATTTTAATTAAACTAGCGGCAACTTGGGAAGGCGTGCAAGCTGCAAAAATATTAAAGAAAAAAGCAATATTGTGTAATTTAACTTTAGTTTTTTCTTTTGCGCAAGCTCAAATATGCGCTGAATCTGGAGTATTTTTAATTTCTCCTTTTGTAGGTCGAATTTCTGATTGGTATATGAAAAATTTTGATTCTAAAAATATTTCTAAAGAAGAAGACAAAGGAGTATTAGCGTTAAAAAAAATTTTTTATTATTATAAAAAATATAATTATAAAACTATTATTATGGGTGCGAGTTTTAGAAATATACAACAAATCTTTTCTATTGCTGGTTGTGATAAAATTACTATTTCACCAATTTTATTAAACATTTTAAAAAATACAGTCGGTGACGTTCCTTTACGTTTAAATAAATTCGATATTGAAAAAAATTTTAAAATTCCAAAATTTTTAAAAGAAGATGAATTTCGATGGTTACATAATCAAGATATGATGGCTGTTGAGAAATTATCGGAAGGAATTAGGCAATTTAATAAAGATCAAAATTCTTTAGATAAATTAATTTCTCAAAATTTATAAATTTTTTAACAATTTTTTTAGTATATTTTTAAACAATTATATTAATATTTTGAAAATTTCTATATTTTTTAGAGAGGAATATATGGGTTTAAAAAATAAATTATCAAATGTATTAAGAATTTTAAGTATTGATGCAATTGAAGAATCACAATCAGGACATCCGGGTGCTTCTATGGGTATGGCAGATATAGCAGAAGTATTATGGAGAAATTTTTATAAACATAATCCTACAAATCCAAATTGGTGGAATCGGGATCGTTTTGTATTATCTAATGGTCATGCTTCTGCTTTATTATATAGTTTATTACATTTAACTGGATATAAATTAAATATTCAAGATTTAAAAAATTTTCGTAAATATTTATCTAAAACTCCAGGGCATCCCGAAGTATATCGTACTCCTGGAATAGAAATATCAACAGGGCCTTTGGGTCAAGGTTTAGCTTCAGGGATTGGTATGGCTATTTCTGAAAGTATTTTAGCTTCTATTTTTAATCGTTCTAATTATTCTATTATCGATCATTATACATGGATTTTTGTTGGTGATGGTTGTTTAATGGAAGGAATATCACATGAAGCTTGTTCTTTAGCGGGAACTTTAGGATTAGGTAAATTAATTGTTTTTTATGATAAAAATGATATTTCAATTGATGGAAATGTTTCGGAATGGTTTTCAGACGATACTAGAAAAAGATTTGAAGCATATAATTGGCAAGTTTTAGAAGTAAATGGTCATAATAAAAAAGAGATTTTTGAAGCAATTAAATTATCTAAAAAAAATTTAATTCAGCCATCTTTAATTATGTGCTCGACTGTTATTGGATACGGTTCTCCAAATAAAGAAGGAAAATCTATTGTTCATGGATCTCCTTTAGGTGCTCAAGAAGTTGAATTGACTAGATCAAAATTAAATTGGACTGATGATCCGTTTAAAATTTCTTCTAAAATTTATCAAGAATGGGATTTTAAACATCAAGGTAAACTTTTAGAAAATAAATGGAAAGATTTATTTTCGCAATATAAAAAAAAATATCCTGAATTGTCAGAAGAATATATACGTCGAATGTCACGTCGTTTACCTGAATCTTTTGAACTTTCTATAAAAAATTTTTTAGTCACAGTACAGAATTTACCAGAAAATATTTCTACTAGACAGTCTTCACAAAAAACTTTAGAAATTTTTGGAGCGATTTTACCTGAATTATTAGGAGGTTCTGCAGATTTAGCACCTAGTAATTTAACATTATGGTTAGGATCTAAATCTATTTTTAAAAATAAATCAGGAAATTATATTCATTATGGTGTACGTGAATTTGGTATGACATCTATTGCCAATGGAATTTTTCATCATGGTGGTTTCATTCCTTATACAGCAACTTTTTTAGTGTTTTCTGATTACGCGCGAAACGCAATTCGTATGGCTGCTTTAATGCATACTCATCAGATTTTTGTATATACACATGATTCAATTGGTTTAGGTGAAGATGGCCCTACTCATCAACCAATTGAACATATTTCTAGTTTACGATATATTCCTAATTTAAGTGTTTGGCGTCCTTGTGATACTGTAGAAACTGTTTCTGCTTGGTATTACGCGGTAAAAAGAAAGAACGGTCCTACAGCTTTAATATTATCAAGACAAAATTTACTTCAATTTTCACGTGATATTTCGCAAACTAATAATATTATGCGTGGAGCATATATATTACGTGAATATGGTCAAAAAATAGATTTAATTATTATTGCAACGGGATCAGAAGTAGAGTTAGCAGTTACTGTATCAAAAATTTTATTTAAAAAATCATATGGAGTTCGAGTAATTTCAATGGTTTCTACAGATGTTTTTGATTCTCAAAATAGTTCATACAAGAATTTTATTTTACCAAAAAATATTATTAAACGTGTTTCTATTGAAGCAGGTTCTAGTGAATATTGGTATAAATATACTGGATTAGATGGTTTACAGATTGGTTTAAATAATTTCGGAGAATCAGCATCTGGCTCAAAATTATTTGAAGTATTTGGTTTTACTGTAAAAAAAATATTAAAACGTCTTAAAAAATTTTTAAAAGATTAAGAGTAATTGAATTTTTATATATAAATTTTTTTTTTAATTATAAAAAGGTATTAGGAATTTTAGATGTGTAATGATGTAGTTAGTATTACAAAAAAATTAGTTAGTATTCCTTCGGTTACTCCAAAAGATTTGGGTTGTCAAGATTTTTTAATTCAAAGATTATCTTCATGTGGTTTTAAGATAGAAATTTTAAATTTTAACAATACTAAAAATTTTTTAGCTTCTAAAGGGGAAGGACGTTCTTTATTATTTTTAGGTCATACAGATGTTGTTGATCCTGGATGTTTAGAAGAATGGGAAACAAATCCTTTTTCTCCTAAAATTAGAAATAATTATTTATATGGACGTGGAACTTCTGATATGAAAGGGGCAATTGCTGCAATGTTAGGCGCTACTGAAGGATTTATTTTAAAGAATCCTAAACACGTTGGTCGTTTATTGTGGTTAATTACATCTGATGAAGAAGGAGAAGGAACTGATGGTATTCGAAAAGTATCGAATATTTTAAAAGAGCGTAATGAAAAAGTTGATTTTTGTTTAGTAGGTGAACCTACAAGTGAAAAAAAATTAGGAGATTGTATAAAAAATGGGCGAAGAGGATCATTAAATGCTGAATTAAAAATTTATGGAACTCAAGGTCATATTGCTTATCCCTTTTTAGCTGATAATCCAATTCATAAATCTTTAAAATTTTTAAAAGAATTATCAAGATATGTATGGGATTTAGGTAATAATTTTTTTTTACCTACTCAAATACAAATTTATAAAGTGTTTACACAGAATCCGTGTAGAAATATGATCCCTAAAATATTAGAAGTAGAATTTAATTTTCGTTTTTCTCCATTAAGAACTATCAAAGAATTAAAAAATATTGTATATTTTTTATTAAAAAAAAATAATTTAAAATATTCTATTCATTGGCAATTATATGCGGATTCATTTTTTTCACGTTCTATACAATTAAAAACATTATTATCACAATGTATTAATCAAATAACAAATTTTCGACCTGTAATAAAAACTTCAGGAGGAACTTCAGATGGAAGATTTTTAATTGATATTTCTGATGAAATTATAGAATTCGGTTTAAAAAATAATACTATTCATAAGGTTAATGAATGTGTGAATATTTTAGATTTAAAGAATTTAGAAAAAATTTATACTTCTTTATTAGAAAAAATTTTTTTATAAATTTTTTATATAAAAATTTATTATTTTCTAACATATTTTAAGATTTATTATGCAATGATTATTCAATTTATCTTTATCATTGCATAAAAATTTATGCATTAAAAATATATATAAAATATTAGATTTAATTAAAATAATAATTATTATATTTTTTATAAAAAATATAAATATTGATAGTTATTAGAGTTTTTTAAGAAGAATTTTTTATTATATTTTTTGAATATAAAATTTTTATATTTAAATTGTTTTTAAAATTGATATTAATTTTAATTTATTTTTTTTTGTTAATTTCGTTAATGGTAATCTTAAGGTATTATTGGAAATTAATTTTAAATATTTCGCTGCCCATTTAATAGGGATAGGATTAGTTTCTGAAAATAATATTTTATGTAATTTTTTTAATTTTTTATTTTTTTTATAAGCTTTTTTAAAATTTCCTTTTAAAGCTAATTGATATATTTTAGACATTTTTTTTGCTGCAATATTAGCTGTAACAGAAATTACTCCATGCCCTCCTAATTTAACAAAATCTAATGCAGTTAAATCGTCTCCACTTATTAACATAAAATTTTTTTTAACTTTTGATAAAATTTTTTGTACACGGGTTAAATCTCCAGTAGCATCTTTAAGACCAATAATATTTTGAAATTTTGATAAACGAATAATAGTTTTAGGTAATAAATCACAACCTGTTCGTATTGGTACATTATATAATATTTGTGGAAGATTTGTATTTTCTGTGATAGCTTTAAAATGTTGATATAGTCCTTCTTGTGTAGGTCGATTATAATAAGGTGTGACACTTAAACATGCAATAATACCTGAATTTTCAAATTTTTTAGTTAAATTAATACTTTCTAGTGTAGAATTAGATCCTGTACCTGCAATAATTGGAATTCTTTGATTAGCTATTTCTACAGTATATTTAATAATTTTTATATGTTCATTTGTATTTAAGGTAGCTGATTCTCCAGTTGTACCAACAGATACAATTGCAGTAGTATTATTTGAAATATGATATTCTATTAAATTTTTTAAACTTTTTTTACAGATATTACCTTTTAAATCCATAGGAGTGATTAACGCTACAATACTACCTTTTAACATTTTTATATTTCCTAATCTATATAATATTTTAAGAATTAATGTTTATTTTTTAGTTTAAAAAATTTTTATTTTTGTATCAAAGAATTACATTGCCCTCTATACCGTAAGATATGATCCATTAAAACAATAGCAATCATAGCTTCTGTAATAGGTACCGCTCTTATACCTACGCAAGGATCATGCCTTCCTTTAGTGATAATTGTTGTGGTTTTTCCAGTTTTAGTAATAGTACGACCTGGAATTTGAATGCTAGATGTAGGTTTTAATGCGGTAGTAACAACAATTGAATTTCCATTACTAATTCCACCTAAAATTCCTCCAGAATGATTACTAGAAAAACCATTTGGATAAATTTCATCTCTATGTTCGCTTCCTTTTTGTGTTGTTACAGCGATTCCATCTCCTATTTCAACTGATTTTGTAGCATTTATACTCATAATTGCATGAGCAATATCAGCATCTAATCGATCAAATATTGGTTCTCCTAATCCAATAGGAACATTTTCTGCAATTATAGTTATTTTGGCTCCAATAGAATCTCCATTTTTTTTTAAGTTATTTAAAAATTTACAAATTTTTGAAATTTTTGTATCATCGCCACAAAAAAAAGGATTTTTTTGTACATTATTCCATGATATTAAAGGACATACAATTGGACCTATTTGAGAAATATAACCACGAATTAAAATTCCATAATTAAGAAATAAATATTTTTTCGCAATAGATCCTGCTGCAACTCTAATAGCCGTTTCTCGAGCTGAAGAGCGTCCACCTCCTCTATAATCTCGAATCCCATATTTTTTTTGATATGTAAAATCAGCATGATTTGGTCTAAATTTATTTTTTATTTCTGAATAATCTTGTGAGCGAACATCAGTATTATGGATTATTATTCCAATACTAGTACCAGTTGTTATTCCTTTAAAAATTCCAGATAAAATTTTTACTTGATCATTTTCTCGTCTTTTTGTAGTATATTTAGAAAATCCAGGTTTTCGACGATTTAAATCTATTTGTAAATCTTTTTCAGATAAAGGGAAACCAGGTGGTACTCCATCTATAATACCGCTTAATGCCATACCATGTGATTCCCCACAAGTTGTGACACAAAAGATTTTTCCAATAGTATTTCCTGACATAAAATTTTCCTAATATTTTATTAATGATTTTTTTATGAAATTTATATTTTATATTATTTAAAGATTTTTATAAAATTTATAATATTAAAATTATTATATTTAATAGATATGATAACATAAAATATTTCATTTTAATAAATGAAATTTTTTGTCTTATTTAAAATATTTTTTATATGTAATTAGAAAAAAATTTTATATAATAAAATTTAATAAAATTTATATATTATAAATTTTATGGGTTTTTTAATAAAAAGATGTTATATTTTATAATTTTTACGAATAGTATTTTTTGGATAATTTATGTATGAAGAAAAAAATTTGTGATATTTCGTCAGATCATGATGTTTTTTCGTATCATGTACAAGATGTTAAAAAAATAGTTCAAGATACTATTTTTCATATAAAGTTAAATCATAAAAAAAAAAAATTTTATGATAAAAAATTTTTTTTTGAACAGGAATTGCATAGTCATTATTTTCAGGATTTTGTTTCTGAAAATTTATATTTTTTACATCAAGATCCAATTTGTTATGTACGAAATTCGAAAAATTTAGTTGATGTTAAAAAATTTAAAAAAGGAAAATATATTCCTGAAGTAGTTTTAGATTTACATGGTGTAAATTTGTATCAAGCAAAAAAAGCATTAGGAATGTTAATTGCTATTTGTTTAAAAAAAAATTTTTTTTGTGCTAATGTAATTCATGGATATGGAAAAAATATTTTAAAAAAAAATATTCCAATTTGGTTAATTCAAAATCCGAATATTTTAGCTTTTCATAGAGCCCCTAAAATTTTCGGATTTGATGCTGCAATTTTAATTTTTATTAAAAAAAATAGTTAATTTATTATATAAATTTTTAAAATTTTTAATTTTATATTTTTAATATCTTTAAGTAATTTACAAATATGATTTTATATTTTATATTTAAAAAAAAATATTTTTTTTAAAATTATATAATAAAATTTTTTTATCATAAAATTTTTAATAAGATATTAAATTTTTTAAAAATTTTATATAAAATTTTTTAAAATTATATAAATTAAAGGAATTTTTTATGTCTCTTAAATCGCGTTTGAGATTAGCAATTCAAAAATCTGGTCGTTTAAGTTGCGATTCAAAGAATTTATTAATGCGTTGTGGGATTAAAATTAATTTTCAGAAATCTAGTTTAATTGCATGTGCAGAAAATATTCCTATTGATGTTTTGTTAGTACGTGATGATGATATTCCTGGATTAATTATGGATGGAGTAGTAGAATTAGGAATTGTAGGTGCAAATGTTTTAGAAGAAAAAAGATTAAGTAGGTTTTTTCAAGGTAATTCGATTAAATATGATAAATTACAAAATTTAGATTTTGGGATTTGCCGTTTATCTTTAGCAGTTCCAATTGAAATGAAATATAAAAATATTTTTAGTGTAAAAGATTTAAAAATAGCTACTTCTTATCCTAATTTATTAAAAAAATATTTAGATAAAAATTTAGTATCTTTTAATTCTTTTGTATTAAATGGATCAGTGGAAGTAGCTTTAAACGCTGGTTTATCGGATGCAATTTGTGATTTAGTATCTACTGGAGCTACATTAGAAGCTAATGGTTTAAAAGAAGTTGAAAGAATTTATCATTCAAATGCTTTGTTAATATCGCAGAATAATTTTAAAATTTCTTTTCAAAAGAAATATATTATTCAAAAATTATTGACTCGTATTCGAGGTGTTATTAAGGCTAGAGAGTCTAAATATATTATGTTACATGTACCTCAATCTAAATTAAATTCTGTAATTACATTATTAAATGGTGCAGAACAACCTACTATATTAAAATTAACGGGTCATACTAATAAAGTTGCTTTACATATGGTAAGTAGTGAAAATGTTTTTTGGGAAACAATGGAAAAATTAAAAAGATTAGGAGCAAGTTCTATTTTGGTTTTACCAATTGAAAAAATGATGGAATAATTAAATTATGAATAATCTTTTAAATAAAATAATTGTTTGGAAATTTTTTTCTAAAAATGAAAAAAAAAAAATTTTGTTAAGACCTTTTTTTAAAAAAAAAAATGATATAAAAAAAAAGGTTAAAGAAATTTTAATGAATATTAGAAATAATGGTGATATAGAATTACATAAATATGTAAAAAAATTTGATAATATTATTTTAAAAAATTTTTATATATCAGAAAAAGATATTAAGGAGAGTGTAAATAGTGTTTCAAAAAATTTTCAAGATTCTGTTAAAATTGCTAAAAAAAATATTGAAATTTTTCATATGTCTCAAAAAATTAATAATATCGATATAGTAACTTTTCCCGGTATTCGTTGTCAAAGAATTGCAAGACCAATTTCTTCTGTAGGTTTATATGTTCCTGGTAATCCTTTTCCATTAGTTTCTACTTTATTAATGTTAATTGTTCCTGCACTGTTAGCGGGTTGTGTAGATATTACAATTTGCACTCCTCCTCCAGTCAGTGTGGAAATTTTATATATAGCTAAATTATGTAAAATTAAAAAAATTTTACAAATTGGAGGAGCGCAAGCTATTGCTGCTATGGCATTTGGAACAGAAAGTATTCAAAAAGTAGACAAAATTTTTGGACCTGGAAATATTTATGTAACGGAAGCAAAATTACAAGTAAGTCAAGATATTTTTGGCGTTTCTATTGATATGTTAGCGGGTCCTTCAGAAATATTAATTATAGCAGATCAAGATGCAAATATATCTTTTATAGTTTCAGATTTATTAGCGCAAGCTGAACATGATAAAAATTCTCAATTTTTTTTATTAACATTTGACCTTAAAGTAGCCGAAAGAGTTTCATTAGAAATTTTTAAACAAATGAATATTTTAAAAAAGAAAAATAATATTTTAAAAGTATTAACAAATAGTAGAATTATTTTAACGGAACATTTATATGAATGTTTTCAAATTTCAAATCAATATGCTCCTGAACATTTAATATTACATATTAAAAATCCTAGAAAATGGATACCATATATTCAAAATGCAGGATCTGTTTTTTTAGGAAAATGGACGCCTGAAGCTTCTGGAGATTACATAACGGGTGCTAATCATGTTTTACCAACATATGGACACGCAAAAACTCGTTCTTCTTTAGGAGTATTAGATTTTCAAAAATTTATTACTATTCAAGAAATGACAAAAAAATCTTTATTACAGTTATCTTCTAATATTATTACTCTTGCTCAAATTGAAGGAATGGATGCGCACGCGCAATCTATAAAAATTCGAACAGAAATTTTATAAAAGATTAAAAATATATGAAAACTATTGTTCCAAAACATATAAAAAATTTTTTACCTTACCTTTCTTCTAGAAAGATAGGTTTGTCTGGAAAAATTTTTTTAAATGCAAATGAGTCTCCATATTATAAAATTTTTACGCAAACATATCATACTTTAAATCGATATCCTGAATTTCAAGATTCTAAATTATTACAAAAATATTCAAAATATTCTCGAGTTTCTGAAGAACAAATTTTAATTACTCGAGGGTCTGATGAGGCTATTGATTTGTTAATTCGTACTTTTTGTAATTCTAGAAAAGATTTAGTGATGTATTTTCCACCTACATATGATATGTATAAAATTTGTGCTCAGATTTTAAATGTAAAAACTATTCGTATTCCGAGTATAAAAAATTTTCAATTAAATTTGACAGAAATTTTTAAAAATTTACAATCAGTAAAATTAATATATATTTGTAATCCAAATAATCCTACTGGCACTTTAATTAATTCTTTAGATTTAATATATATTTTAAAGAATATTTCTATTTTTTGTTTGGTAGTAATTGATGAAGCATATATTGAATTTTCTATTGAAAATAGTAGTGTAAAATTGTTATCTAAATATTCTAATTTAGTAATTTTACGAACATTGTCAAAAGCATTTGGTTTGGCGGGTATACGTTGTGGTTTTATATTGTCTAGTGTAAATGTTATTAAATTTTTAAAAAAAGTTTTAGCTCCATATCCAATTCCAAGTCCTGTATCTTCTATTGCAAAAATTGCATTAAAAAAAGAAAATTATAAAAAAATTCAAAAAAATATTTTAAAAATATTAAAAAATCGTGATTTTTTAGTTTCTAAAATTTTAAAATTATCTTTTATACAAAAAATTTATCATAGTCAGACAAATTTTGTCTTAATTAAATTTACGGAGTCTCAAAAAGTTTTTAAATATTTATTAGAAAATGGTATTGTAGTACGTGATCAATCTCATAAAAATTTTTTAAATAATTGTTTGCGTATATCTATAGGTACTTTTGAGGAATGTTCAGAATTGATAACTATTTTATATAAGATGCTAAAAATGGAATGATATGATTAAAAAAATTTTATTTATTGATCGTGATGGAACTTTAATTCATGAACCTCGTATTTCAAAACAAGTAGATTGTTTAAGTAAATTATTTTTTGAGCCTTTTGTAATAGTTTCTTTAGCGAAATTAATTAAATATGGTTATGAATTAGTATTAATTACAAATCAAGATGGATTAGGTAGTCGAATTTTTTCTATTAAAAATTTTAGTTTAGTTCAGAATTTTATGTTACGTATTTTAAATTCTCAGGGTGTTTTTTTTAGAAGTATTTTAATTTGTCCTCATTTTTTAGAAGATAATTGTTTATGTCGAAAACCAAAAACTGGTTTAGTGCAATATTGGTTAAAAAAAAAAAATATAGATAGAAATATGAGTTATGTTATAGGAGATAGGAAAACAGATTTACAATTAGCTACTAATATGAGTATAAAAGGTATTTTGTATCATAGAAAAAAATTTTCTTGGATAAAGATTGTACAACATTTAACTACTGTAGATCGTTTTGCATGTATTACACGTATAACTAAAGAAACTCAAATTTTTATAAAAATTTTTTTAGATAGAACAGTAAAAAGTTATACGCATACAGGTATTTTTTTTTTTGATCATTTATTAGAACAAATTAGAGTTCATAGTGGTATTTCGTGGTCTATAAAAGTTTTTGGGGATTTAGAAATTGATAATCATCATACAGTAGAAGATATAGGTATTGCTTTAGGGGAGGCATTTAAAAAATCATTAAATTTAAAAGTAGGTATTTCTAGATATGGTTTTGTATTACCAATGGATGATAGTTTAGCGTCTTGTTATTTAGATATTTCAGGTAGGTCTTATTTTTCTTTTTATGCAAAATTTAAAAATATTTTTATAGGTGATTTTAGTACTGATATGATTGAACATTTTTTTTATTCTTTTAGTATATCTATGGGTATTACTTTACATTTACATGCATTTGGTTTAAATGATCATCATTGTTCTGAAAGTTTATTTAAAGTTTTTGGAAAAACATTACAGCAAGCTATAAAAATTAATGGAACAGAGATACCCACTACAAAAGGTATTTTATAATGAATAATATTATTATTATAGATACAGGTTGTGCAAATTTTTTTTCTTTAAAAAAATCTATTCAAAGTTTAAAATATTCTGTAAAAATTAGCTCTAATATTTCAGAAATATTATCTGCAAAAAAAATTTTTTTACCTGGAGTTGGTGCTATTAATACGGCAATAAAATATTTAAATAAAAGAAATTTAATTCCTATAATTAAAAATATTACAGTACCTATTTTAGGTATTTGTTTAGGTATGCAATTATTTTTTGGTGATAGTCAAGAAAATGGATTTTATTCAGCATTAAATATTATTCCTGAGTCTATTGTTAAAATTAAAAATAAAAAATTTTCTTTACCGCATATGGGATGGAATAAAATTTTTTTTGAAAAAAAAAATATATTATTTAAGAATATTAACACTGAAACTAGATTTTATTTTTTACATAGTTATTGTGCATTATTAAATAAATATACTATTGCTGTAACTAAATACGGTCATTTTTTTAGTGCTGCAGTACAAAAAGAAAACTTTTTTGGAGTACAATTTCATCCTGAAAAATCTGGAAAAGATGGTCAGAAATTAATAAAAAATTTTTTGGAGTTATAAAGAATGATTATTCCAGCATTAGATATTATGAATAATAAAATAGTCAGATTATATCAAGGAAATTTTTCAAAAGTTACAATTTTTCCACAAAATATATTAGATAAAATTTTTAAATATATAAAAATGGGCGCTAAATATATACATATCATTGATTTGAATGGGTGTCAAAATCCTTTAAAAAATCAAAAATATTTTATTAAAAAATTGATACCATATAAAAATTTTTTTATTCAAATAGGTGGTGGGATACGAAATTTTTTAGAAATATCGCAATTATTAGATTTAGGTGTTAAACGAGTAATTTTAGGAACTAGTGTTATTGAAGACCCTAATTTTTTAAAAAAAATATTAAAAAAGTATGGAGGTAAAAAAATTATTTTAGCGCTTGATGTATGTATTAATTCTAAAAATATTTCTCAAGTGGTTATAAATGGGTGGAAGAAAATTACTTATCAAAGTATTGAAGATATTTTAAATTTTTATAAAGATAATAATTTAAAATACGTATTATGTACTGATATTACTAGAGATGGAACTTTACAGGGTCCTAATTTACAATTGTATACAAATTTAGTTCAAAATTTTCCTCAAATATATTTTCAAGCTTCTGGTGGAATTGGAAATTTATCGGATATACGTAAAATCAAAAAAACTGGTGTTAAAGATCTTATTATAGGTCGCGCTTTATTAGAGAAAAAATTTACTTTTTTAGAGGCAAAAAAATGTTGGCTAAACGGATAATTCCATGTTTAGATGTAAAAAATAATCAAGTTGTAAAAGGAATACAATTTAAAAATCATATGATTATAGGAGATATTTTATCTTTAGCAAAATATTATTCTTGTGTTGGTGCTGATGAATTAGTTTTTTATGATATTACAGCTTCTATAACAAATACTATAGTTTCAAAATCTTGGATTACTAAAATTGCAAAAGTAATTGATATTCCTTTTTGTGTTGCAGGTGGTATTAATAGTATACAAGATGCTGAATTAGTTTTATTTTCCGGTGCTGATAAGTTATCAATTAATACTCCTGCTTTAAATAATCCTAATTTAATCTCTCAGTTATCTAATAGATTTGGCTCTCAATGTATCGTAGTAGGTGTAGATTCTTGGTATGATCAATTGACTAAAGAATATTTTGTATTTAAATATACAGGAAATTTTGAGAATAGAAAAAAAACTTTATGGAAAACGATTGATTGGGTAAAATATGTACAAAAATTAGGTGCTGGAGAAATTGTTTTAAATTCTATGAATTGTGATGGTTTAAAAAAGGGTTTTGATCTTAAACAATTAAAGAAAATACGTAAGATTTGTAAAGTTCCTTTGATTGCATCAGGAGGAGCTGGTTCAGTACAAGATTTTTTAGATGTATTTAATAAAACAAAGGTTGATGGAGCATTAGCTGCTTCTATTTTACATAAAAAAATAGTTTCAATAAATTCTATAAAAAAATTTTTAAAATTAAAAGGAGTTGAAGTGCGTATATGAAAATTTGTAAAAATCTAAATTTTTTAAATTGGAAAAAAATGAAAGGGCTGATTCCAGTTATTATACAACATTATGTGTCTGGTATTGTTTTAATGCATGGATATATGACAGTAGAAGCCTTTAATCAAACAAAACAAACAAAAATTTTAACATTATTTTCACGTAGTAAAAAACGTTTATGGGTAAAAGGAGAAGTTTCTAAAAATTTTTTAAAAGTAAAAAAAATTACAACTGATTGTGATTATGATGTAATTTTAACTTTTGTAAAACCAAGTGGTAATACTTGTCATTTAAATCGTTTTAGTTGTTTTTTAAATAATGAATTTATTTATTCACATTTATATTCTTTAGAAAAAATTATAAAATCACGTCAAAAAAAAGATATTTTAAATTCTTATGTAAAAAAAATGTATGATTCTGGTTTATCTCGTATTGCGCAAAAAGTTGGAGAAGAAGCAATAGAAACTGTTATAGCAGTTTTTGGTCATAATACTAATGATTTTATTAATGAGGTATCTGATTTACTTTTTCATGTATTAATTTTATTACATTCAAAAAATTTAGAATTATGTATTATTATAAAAAATTTAAAAACACGTGTCTATTCATCCTGAATATAATATATTAAATAAAATTTAATATTATTTTTTATTTAATATAAAAAGAGTTTTTATTATTTTAAATATTATTAAAAATTAGGATAAAAATTATGTCATTAAATAATATAGGAATTTTAGGTATGGGTGTTATGGGTTCTAATTTAGCTTATAATCTAGCTAATAATGGAGAACGCGTATCTATTTATACTCGTTCAATAGAGAAATTAAAAAATATTGTTAAAAATGATAAAAGTCATTTAATTGTATCTTTTACTTCTTTGGAGGATTTTATTTTTTCTTTAAAAAAACCACGTCATATTTTATTAATGTTACCTTCTGGTATTACTATTGATTTTTTGATTAAAGATTTGTTAAAATTTTTAACTATAGGGGATGTTATAATTGATGGAGGTAATTCTTTTTTTAAAGATACACAAATAAGAAGTCAAAAATTACTTAAAAAAGGAATTTTTTTTATAGGTGTAGGTATTTCAGGTGGAGAAGAGGGGGCTTTAAACGGTCCAGCGATGATGATAGGGGGAGATAAAAAAGTTTGTTATTTATTAGAACCTTTGTTTCAAAAAATTTCGGCTAAATATAATAAAGAACCTTGCGCAGAATATTTAGGTACAGATGGTGCGGGACATTATGTGAAAATGGTACATAATGGTATTGAATATAGTGATATGCAGTTAATTTCTGAAGTATATTTTTTATTAAAAAAATTTTTAAAATTAGATAATAAAAAAATTTCTAATTTATTTTCTGAATGGAATCAAGGGGAATTAAAGAGTTATTTAATAGATATTACTTCAAAAATTTTATTAAAAAAAAATAAAAAAGGTAAATATATTTTAGATTTGATTGAAGATTGCGCTTTTAATAAAGGTACTGGTCTTTGGGCTTCACAAAATGCATTAGAATTACATGCTCCATTATCTTTAATTACAGAATCTGTATTTTTTCGTTATTTGTCTACTTTAAAATCTCAAAGAATGTTAGCTTCTACATTATTAACTGGACCTATAAATAATTTTATTTTTAAAAAAGAAAATTTTTTACAATTTATTGAGCATATTCGAAAAGCATTATATTTAGGTAAGATTTTATCTTATGCGCAAGGTTTTTCTCAATTAAAATTTGCATCTAAAAAATATCAATGGGATTTTCAATATGTTAAAATTGCGAAAATTTTTCGTGCTGGATGTATTATACAAGCAGATTTATTAAATAAAATTGTAAAAGCATATACTGAAAATAATAAAATTATTAATTTATTATTAACTTCTGAATTTCAAGAAATAGTTAATGAATATCAAAAATCTTTAAGATATATTGTAGTTACAGGTTTAAAATATGGAATTCCTATGCCAGTTTTTTCAGCTGCTCTGTCATATTACGATTCTTATCGTTCTGAGAAATTACCGGCTAATTTAATACAAGCACAAAGAGATTATTTTGGAGCTCATACTTATTCTCGAATTGATAAAGAGGGTATATTTCATACTAATTGGGTAAAAAAGTAATTATATTTTTTATAGTAAAGTATATGATTTTAAAAATTTAATAATATTTAATAAAAAATTCTGCAAGTTTTTTAAACTTTTTAAATCTTGCAGAAAAATTATTTTTTTAATATAAAAATTTTTTTATATATCATTTTTTATTTTGGAATTTAAAATGCATAATCAAATAGATAAATATTTAATAACTTGTGCTTTTCCTTATTCAAACGGGTCTATTCATTTAGGGCATTTGTTAGAACAGATACAAGCAGATATTTTAGTTCGTTATTTACGTATGAAATCACATATTGTATTTTTTATTTGTTCTGATGATACTCATGGAACTGCAGTTATGTTGAAATCTCAAAAATTAAAGATTTCTTCAAAATTCTTAATTGAAAAAACTTTAAAAAAACATAAAAAAATTTTTAAAAAATTTTCAATTTTTCATGATAATTATTCATCTACAAATTCTAAATTTAATAAAAAATTTTGTGAAAAAATTTATAAACAATTAAAGAAAAAAAAATTATTATTTAAGAAAAAAATTTTCCAATGGTATGATATTGAATTAAAAATTTTTTTATCAGATCGCTTTGTGAAAGGAACGTGCCCTCGGTGTCAAAGTTTTGATCAATTTGGAGATCATTGTGAAAAATGTGGAGCTTTTTATTATTCGGGAGATCTGTTAAATGTTCGTTCTGTTTTATCTAATACTATTCCTATTTTAAAATCTTCTACACATATTTTTTTTAATATAAAATATTTTAAAAATTTTTTAAAAAAATGGATTAAAAAAAAAGTTTTCCAAAATTCTGTTTTAAATAAAACGAAAGAATGGTTATTTTCTGGGTTAAAAGCATGGAATATTTCAAGAGATTTTCCTTATTTTGGTTTTTTAATACCTGGTTTTTCAAAAAAATATTTTTATGTATGGTTTGATGCTATTATTGGTTATTTAAGTAATTTTGAGGAATTATGTTTTAAAAATTCTGAAATTATTTTTTCAGAATTTTGGAATTTACATTCTAAAATTATATTATATCAATTTATTGGAAAAGATATTATTAATTTTCATACTTTATTTTGGCCTTCTATTTTAGAAGCAATTTCATATCGAAAACCTACTAAAATTTTTGCGCATGGTCATATTACTTTTCAAGGTCGAAAATTATCTAAATCTCGAGGTATAGTTTTAACTGCAAAGAAATGGTTAAAATTTTTTGATTCTGATTCATTAAGATATTATTATGCTACTAAAATTAATAATAGTATTGAAGATATAGAAATTAATTTAGAAAATTTTATATATAAAATAAATTCTGATCTTGTTAATAGAATTGTAAATTTAGCAGCTCGCAATGCTAGTTTTCTAAAAAAAAATTTTTTAAATATTTTATCAAAAAAATTTATTAAATTAGATATATATTTAATATTTATAAATTCTATTCCAATTATACAGAATTTTTATTTTAAACAAAAATTTTGTTTAGTAACACAGAAAATTATGGAGTTAGCAGATTTAGCAAATCAATATATTTCTAATGAAAAACCTTGGAAATTATCTAATTCTAAAAAAGATTTAAAAAAAATGCATTTAATAGTTTCAATGGGAATTAATTTATTTCGCATTTTAATTACTTTTTTAAAACCAATTACTCCAGTTTTAGCTAAAAATGCAGAAAAATTTTTAAAAATTAAATTAACTTTTCAAAATTGTAAAGTTCCTTTATTAAATCATAAAATTAAAAATTTTTTTAATTTGCATAATCGTCTTGATTTAAAAATTTTAAATTCTTTTTTTAAAAATATTTGATATGTTGAATTTGATAAATTTTTTTATGATTTTTTAAAGATTTTTTTTTTTTAATTAAAGAATACCATGAATAATAAATATGATGATATTTTTTTTTAGAAAAATTTTGACAATAAAAAAAACCTACTCCACAAATTAATTTTTTATTATAAAATATTAATGGAATTTTATGTCTCATTTCTAAAGGAATATTATAATCTTGCCAAATATCTTTAATATTTTTTTTTTTAGAATTTCCTAAAATATAAAAATCATTTTCTATAGTAAATTTTATATTTATAAGTGTATTTTTAAATGGGCATTTAGAAAATTTATATTTTTTAATTTTAGAAATTTTTAAATACCCTAAATTTTTTGGTAATTTTAAATTTTTTCTTTTAATTTTCCAAAATAAAATTATATTTTTGATATTTGGAATATAACATGTAAAAATTAAAAAATTTTTTTTATTATAAATTAAAAATTTTTTAAAAATAATTTTTTTTTGAATAAAATTTGAATTTTTTAAAAATTTTTTTTGAATATTTTCAATTAAGTGTTGTGGGGGAGATTTTTTAATTTTTTGATGAAGCCAAATTTTTAATAAAGAATTTTGAAAATTTTTTGATAATTTTGAAAATTTTTTAATTGATAAATATTGATTTTGAATTAAATATTTTTTTAGTTTTTTTTTTAAAATTTTATAAAAAATTTTTTGTTCAATACTTAAAATATGAATACTAGTAGTACAATTTTGTAGAAAATATTTCCATTTTTTTTGAAAAATAGGCAAAATTTTATGTCTAATAAAATTTCTTTCGTATTTTAAATCTGTATTTGTTTTATCTTCTATCCATAATAATTTATTTTTATATGCAATTTTAAAAATTTTTTTTTTAGAAAATGTTAAAAAAGGTCTCATTAAGTATGTATGAAAAAATTTTGTTAAAAATTTAATACCTGATAACCCTAAGATACCGCTTTTTCTTTTTAATGCTAAAAAAAAAGTTTCACATTGATCATTAAGATGATGAGCAGTTAATAAAATTTCTTTTTGTTTAAGTAATGTTTTGAAAATTTCATATCTAGAAATACGAGCACTTGCTTCTAATCCATATTTTTGAGTATTTTTTAAAAAAATGGATACTAAAATAAATGGAATTTTTTTTTTAATACAAAATTTTTTACAATAATTTTGTTGAATTTTAGAAGTTTCTGATAAATTATGATTAATATAAACTGCTCTGATTTTAATATTTTTATATTTTTTTTGATATAAAAAAAATTCATTTAATAAAACAGTTGAATCTATTCCTCCGCTAAAAGCTATTAAAAATTTTTTAAATTGAGGATATTTTTGAAATATTTTTTTAATCAAATTAGAAAAGCTCTTTTTTAAAAAAAATAATTTATAAAAAATTATAAATTTTATAATTATATACGTTTGATTGGATTTGAACCAATAACCTCTATTATGTCATAATAGTGCTCTAACCAAATTGAGCTACAAACGTAATTTTTAAATTTATAAAATATAATATATTTTTTTTAAAAAAAATACAATATTTTTTAATAAATTTTTATAAAAATTTTCTTTAAAATCCTATTAATACTATTTTATAAATAATATTGAATTTATAAGAAAAATTATATATTATTATAAAATTGATTAAAGTATTTTTTAAAAGTATAAATTTTATATTAAAAAAGATTTTTTTTAAGAATTTAAAATATTTTTTAAAATAATTAAGTTATTTTATAAAATATAAATTAAATTTTTTATATTTTTTTTAAAAAAATTTAAAAAATTTTAAAATTATATTCACTAGATATATACACAATAATTCAGATATGAATAAAAAAAAAAGATTATCTATTTTATCTGCTTTAGAAAAACAGTGTTATTCTCCTCAATCAGAATTAAAATATTCTACTAATTTTCAATTATTAATTTCTGTAATTTTATCAGCTAGAACTACGGATAAAAATGTAAATCGCGTTACAAAAAAATTATTTAAAATTGCACCTTCTCCATTAGAATTATGTTTATTAGGAGAAAAAAAAATTATAGAAATTATTCATTCTTTGGGTTTATATAAAAAAAAATCTCAATATTTATATCAAGTTTCTAGAATTATTTTATATAAATATTTTAATAATTTTCCTAATACTTTATTTAAATTATTAAAATTGCCAGGAGTAGGACGTAAAACGGCGAATATTATATTAAATAAAATTTTTGAAAAAAATACAATTGCAGTTGATGTTCATGTGTTTAGGATATGTAATAGGACCAATTTTGTTTCAGGGAAAACATATAAAGATGTAGAATTAAAATTAAAACGTATCGTACCTTGGAGATTTCAATCTCGTTTTCATGATTGGTTAGTTTTACATGGTCGTTATGTATGTAAATCTAGATTTCCGAAATGTAAAATTTGTATTTTAAAAAAATTTTGCGAATATTCAAAAAAAATATTATAAATTTTATATTTTTAAAATTAAAATTTTAATTATTTAATAAAATAGAAAAATTATTTAAAATTTTTTTTTAAGAAAAATAAAATAAATATTTTTTGAAATAATATTTAAAATTTTTTTGAAATTTTAGAAATTTTTATTTCTTTAGAAATATTGTTTTTAATTTATTATACAAAAATTATTTTATAGGATTAAAAATCATATGTTACATAATTATGACTGTATAAATTTTTTAAAGAAAAAAGGGTTGATTTTTCAGCTTTCAAATGAAAATAGTCTAAAAAATTATATGTTTCAAAAAAAAATTTTTTTATATTGTGGATTTGATCCAACTGCAGAAAGTTTGCATATAGGGCATTTATTACCTATTATTTGTTTAAAAATTTTTCAGAAATATGGACATACTCCTTATATAGTATTAGGAGGAGGTACTTGTATTATTGGAGATCCTAGTTTTCAAAAAGGTTTACGTCAAAAAATATCTTTAAATATTATTAAAATGAATCAAAAAAGCATTAAAAAACAATTATCTTTTTTTTTACCTAAAAAAAATATTTTTAATAGTGTAAAATTTTTAAATAATTTTGATTGGTTTAAAAATATGACTTTTTTTTCTTTTTTAGAAAATTTTGGAAAATATTTTTCGGTAAATTCTATGATTAATAGAGATTGTGTTAAAAAGAGATTAAATAATCATAATTTAGGTTTATCGTTTGCAGAATTTTCTTATACTTTATTACAAGCCTATGATTTTTATTATTTATACAAAAATTATGGAATTATTTTGCAAATAGGAGGATCAGATCAATGGGGAAATATGATTTCTGGTATTCATTTAATAAATAAAATTTTCAAAAAACAAGTTTTTAGTTTAACTGTGCCATTATTTACTAAAAAAAATGGAGAAAAATTTGGAAAATCAGAAACAGGAACTATTTGGTTAGATTCTCAAAAAACCAGTCCTTATTCTTTTTATCAATATTGGAGAAATATTCCAGATGAAATGGTAGATAAAGCTTTACAATTATTTGTAATATTTGGTATCACTACAAAATTTTTTATTTCAAAAGCAGATATAGATTCAAAAAATATTATTGAAAAAAAAATATTATTGGCTGAAACTATGACTTTATTTGTACATGGAGATTATTGTTTAATAGCAGTTCAAAGAATTATATGTTGTTTATTTAATTCTAACAGTTTATTGAGTTTAACTGAAAAAGATTTTTTACAATTATTACAAGATGGTATTCCGTCTTATACTTGTGTAAAGTTTTGTTCATTACCTGAATTATTAGTTAAAATTGAGTTAGCCCCATCCAGATATCAAGCAAGAGTTATGATTCTTTCGGGGGCTATACAAATTAATCGAAAAATTGAAAAAAATATAAATTTTTTTTTTTCTAAGCAAGATATTTTTTTTAAAAAATATACTTTAATATGTAGAGGTAAAAAAAATTATATTTTAATACATTGGATAATATGATTTTTATTTAATATATTTTAAATTTGAAAACTTTCTCCACAACCACATAAATTTTTTGTTTTTGAATTTTTAAAAATAAATATGGAATTAAGTCCTTTTTTTAAATAATCAATTGTTATATTTTGAATATATAAGATCCATTTTTTAGGAATATAAAATTTAATTTTTTTTTTAAAAATTTTAATATCTTTTTTAAAAATTTGAGTAATTAAACTTAGATGATATTTAAATCCTGCACATCCTGTTTTTTTAATTGTTATTTGTATTCCTTTAGCGGTATTATTTTTTTCTAATAAATATAAAAGCTGTTTTGTTGCGCTTTTTGTAAGATATATATTATATTTATTTTTTAAAGTATTAATTTTCATAATAGAATCCTAATATTAGAGAGTAAGAAAATTTTATTTTATTTATAAATTTTTATAAATTTTATTTTAAAAAATATTTTTATATTATTTATATAAAAATATTTTTTATATTTTTAAAAAAATTTTAAATCTTATTTTATCATTGAGGTATCATTTTTATATGTATAATTTTAAAGATAAGATGGATTTACCTAAAACTACATTTTTATTAATGTTTATTTTTTCAATGATAGTTATTAGTTTTTATATTTTAAAGCCCTTTATTATTGGATTTTTGTGGTCTGGAATGATTGTTATTGCGACTTGGTCTATATTTTTAAAAATTCAGTTTTTTTTTAAGGGAAATAAAAGTGTATCTGCTTTTTTTATGACTTTTTTTTTATTAATATTTTTTATTTGTCCTATTTTTTATTTGATAAATTCTTGTATAGAAAATTGTTTACCAATATTAAAATGGTTTAGTGCAAAACATTTTCAATTACCAAATTTATATATTTTAAATAATATCCCATATATTGGGCAAAAATTATATATTAATTATCAAAAAATTTTAAATACTGGCGGAAGATCTATTTTACATTATATTCGTCCTTATTTTGGCAGTACTACAGAATTTTTTATTACAAAATTAAATTATTTTACGAATTTTTTTTTACATTTATTTTTAATGTTAATTTTTAGTTTTTTTTTATATTTACATGGTGAAAAAGTTTCCAATATGTTACGTCATTTTGCATTTAGATTAGGTTCTACTTCAGGTGATGCGGTAGTGTTATTAGCAGGACGAGCTATTCGATCAGTAGCTTTAGGAGTAGTTATTACTTCATTAGTTCAAGGAGTTTTAAGTATTATAGGTTTGTCGATTTCTGGAATTCCTTTTTCTTCTGTTTTACTTGTTCCGATAATTTTATTTAGTTTATTACAAATAGGCCCTTTACCTATTTTGTTACCTTCTGTTATTTGGTTATATTGGATGAATTATCCGATTAAAGGTACGATTTTATTGATTTGGAGTTTAATAATCTGTATATTAGACAATGTATTACGTACTTTTTTAATTCGTTTAGGAGTTGATTTTCCTGTATTATTATTATTAGCTGGAATAATTGGGGGTGTTGTGTCTTTCGGATTAATAGGTTTATTTATTGGTCCAGTTGTTTTAGTTATTTCTTATCGTTTAATAGTAATATGGATGAATGAATCTCCTATTTCAAGAAATAAATATAAAAGTATTACGAAAAATATTATAAAAAAATATCATGAATATTAGTTAATTGATATGTTAATAATTTTTTATTTTTTATAAAAAAAAATTAATATATGATATAAAGTACATAAAATTTTTTAATATACTTTTATATAAATATATTTTTTTTTTATAAAATATAGAATTTTTAGAAAAATATGTTTTGTATTTTGTTTTTTATATAAAAAATTCTTTATATAAAATAACAAAATTTTTACAAAAAAATTTTTATATATTAAAAAATAGAGAAAATTATGAAAAATATTGATAATTTAAATATTTTTAAAATGGAACCTTTAATTACGCGTAAAAAATTACTCAAGAAATATCCAGTTACAAAATTTGTAAGAAATTTAATTATACAAACGCGTAGAAATATTAAAAATATTTTATTAGGAAAAGATAAGAGATTATTAGTAATTATTGGTCCATGTTCTTTACATAATGTAGAATCATCTATTGAATATGCAAAGAAATTATATGAATTGCGTAAAAAATTTTCTTCTCGATTAGAGATCGTAATGCGGACATATTTCGAAAAACCAAGAACTGTAATAGGTTGGAAAGGTTTAATTACAGATCCATATTTAGATGGGAGTTTAAAAATTAATGATGGTTTAGAAATTTCTAGAAATTTATTATTAAAAATTAATATGTTAGGGATGCCTGCAGCAACAGAATTTTTAGATATGGTAATTAGTCATTTTTTAACAGATTTAATAAGTTGGGGAGCTATTGGAGCTCGTACTACTGAAAGTCAAATACATCGCGAAATGGCTTCTTCTTTATTATGTCCTATTGGATTTAAAAATGGAACAGATGGAAATATTAATATTGCAATTGATGCAATTCGTGCCTCAAAAAGAATGCATTTATTTCTTAATTCTGATGAAAATGGGATAATGAATATTAATTATACTTTAGGTAATACTATATCGCATATTATTATGCGGGGAGGAAAAATACCAAATTATTATTCTGTAAATTTAAAAGATGCTGTACAACAATTAAATAGTTTTAAATTACCTCCATATTTAATGGTAGATTTTAGTCATTCTAATTCATTAAAAAATTATAAACGTCAATTAGATGTAGCTGAATCGATAATGAAACAAATAACCGATGGTGCAAATTATATTTCTGGAGTCATGATAGAAAGTTTTTTAAAAGAAGGTTCTCAAAATATTTCTGATACAAAAAATTTAAAATATGGAATTTCTATTACAGATGCATGTTTAGGTTGGCAAGATAGTGAGTACCTTTTAAGTAATTTATTTCGAGCTTTAAAAATTCGTTTTTAATTTTTTTTTAAAAAAATAAAAATTTTATAAAAAAATAAATTTAATAGATACTTAGTTTTTATTTTTTTATTTTAAAGTTTACAATATTAAAAATATGATAATTTATTATCATAATTTAGGATTTAATATGCCCATTATTACTTTTTCTACGGGAATTAAAAAAAAATATTATAAGAGTGTTTTTTTAAAAAAAATTGTAAAAGATATTTCTAAAAAAACACATATAAAGTATATTGCTGGATATGTGAATGATATTTTAGTAAATTTAGATTTTTTAATTACGAAAGACGTAAATGTAATTTTAATTTCTGAAAATGATAAAATTTTTTTAAAAAAAATTCGTATTTCGTGTATGCAATTATTAAATTATGCTGTTACAGAACTTTGGCCGCAGATAAAAAAAACGAATGGAGTACTAACAGAAGATGGATTTTATTGTGATTTTGATAGTTCAGAGTTTTTTTTGAAAAAAGAAGATTTATTATTGATTACTAAAAAAATGATATTTCTTTTATCACAAAAATATAATATTTTTTTTAAAAAAGTTTCAAAAAAAAAATTTTTAAAAAAATTAGATGAAAGACAAGAAATGTATCAAAGTATTTTAATTAAAGAAAATATTTCGCTTTCTGACAAAATTTTTGTATATTTTCATCAGAATTATTCTGAAGAATGTCATGAATTACAAGTATCTAATATATATTTTTGTAAAAATTTTTTTTTAAAAGATATTTCTGGAGCATATTGGAAAAATGATAGTAAAAATAAAATGTTGCAACGGATTCATGTAGTAGTCTGGTCTTCATCAAATATGTTGTTGAAATATAAACAAAAATTATTAAAATTAGAAAAACGAGATCATAGGAAATTATCTAAAAGATTAGATTTGTATCATATTCAAAAAGATTCTCCAGGTATGGTATTTTGGCATCCTAATGGTTATATACTTTTTAGACAATTAGAAAATTTTATTCGTGTTCAATTATTAAAATTTTCTTATCAAGAAGTTAAAAGTCCATTTATTTTAAATAAAACATTATGGGAAAAAAGCGGTCATTTAGAAAATTTTAAAAAATCAATATTTATAACTCAATCAGAACATCAAATCTATTGTATTAAACCTATGAATTGTCCTGGTCATGTTGAAATTTTTAAAAAAAAAATAAGGACATATAAAGATTTACCATTACGAATGTCTGAATTTGGTAGTTGCCATCGTAAAGAACCTTCTGGGGCATTACATGGTTTAATGCGTGTTCGTAATTTTACTCAAGATGATGCTCATATATTTTGTAGACGTACTCAAATTAAAAAAGAATTAAATAATTGCATTGATTTGATTTTAAATACATATAAAATTTTTGGGTTTAAAAAAATTTCTATAAAATTTTCTACAAGACCTAAAAAAAGTATTGGAAATACTATTCTTTGGAATCAAGCAGAAAATGATCTTAAATGTGTTTTAATGGAAAAAAAAATTTTTTTTGAAATACAAAAAGGTGAAGGGGCTTTTTATGGGCCAAAAATTGAAATATCTTTAGAAGATAGTTTACAGAGAATTTGGCAATGCGGCACAATACAATTGGATTTTAATTTGTCTAAACGATTAAATGCTTTTTATATTAATAAAAATAATGTACGTATAGCGCCTATTATTATACATCGAGCTATTTTGGGATCTATGGAGCGTTTTATTGGAATTTTAATTGAAGAATATCAGGGAAAGTTTCCTTTATGGTTATCTCCGATTCAGCTTGTTGTTTTAATTATTTCGACAAAACATAAAGAATATGCAAAAAAATTTTGTAAAAAGTGTACTTTTTATGGGATACGGTATATTTTTGATACTAGTAAAATAAATTTAAATTTAAAAATAAAAAAATATGTAATGCAATATATTCCTTATATTGTTATTTTTGGGGATAAAGAGATTTTAAATAATTTAATTACTATTCGAAAACGTGAAAGTAGTGTGTTATATACAAAAAAAATTAAAGTATTTTTAAAAGAATTGTCAGAAAAAATTATTACTTATGATAGATCTTAATAAAGGAGTATAGCGTATTAAATTCGGAAAAAAAACTCAAGTAATTCGTTCTCATCGTATTAATGAAGAAATTTTTGCTTCAAAAGTACGTTTGACAAATTTGGAAGGTGCGCAAATTGGAATTTTTTCTTTAAAAGCAGCTTTAATTCAAGCTCATAATTTTGGTGTAGATTTAGTAGAAATAAGTCCTAATGCTAATCCTCCAGTTTGTCGGTTAATGGATTACGGAAAATTTTTATATGAAAAAAATAAAGCAGCCAAAAAACAAAAAAAACGACAAAAAATTATTTTACTTAAGGAAGTCAAATTTCGTCCTAGTACACAAGAAAGTGATTATCAAGTAAAATTACGAAATTTAATTCGTTTTTTAGAAGAAGGTCATAAAGTCAAAATTACATTAAGATTTAGAGGTCGTGAAATGGCACATCAAAATCTTGGTATAAATCTTTTAAAACGAGTTGAAAAAGATTTAAAAATTTTATCTATTATTGAATATTTTCCTACTAAAATTGAAGGTCGTCAAATGATTATGTTAGTAGCTCCTAAAAAAAAATATTAAATTAATATTATTTGTTATATAAAAAATTATTTTATATTTAAAAAAAAATTAATACGGAAGATATTATATGCCTAAGATTAAAACTGTACGTAGTATTTTTAAGAGATTTAAGAAAATTTCTTTAGGACGTTTAAAACGTAAACAAGCAAATTTAAGGCATATTTTAACTAAAAAAACAACTCAGAGAAAACGTCATTTAAGACGAAAAATTTTAGTAAAGATTGTAGATCAGAAAAGAATTTTATTATGTTTACCATATGTATAGAATTTTTTTATTAATTTTTTTATTTTTAAAAAGGAGTTTTAAATGGCTCGTGTTAAACGAGGAGTAACAGCGCATGCTAGACATAAAAAAATTTTAAAACAAGCAAAAGGATATTATGGAGCTCGATCTCGAGTATATAGAGTCGCAAAACAATCTGTAATTAAAGCCGGTCAATATGCTTATAGGGATAGACGGCAAAAAAAAAGAGAATTTAGAAAATTATGGATCATTCGTATTAATGCTGCTGTAAATTTTTATAATTTATCTTATAGTCAATTTATGTATGGTTTAAAAAAAATATATGTTTTAGTCAATAGAAAAATTTTGTCAGATTTAGCTATTTTTCATAAAAATGATTTTTTGTTATTAGTTAAAAAAGTACAGGTTTTTTTAAATCATTCTTAAAATTTTTTAAAAATAAAAAAAATTAATATTTAAATAATATTTTTTAAAAAAAATATTAAAAAATTTCATATAAATTATTTTCTATTAAAGATTGAAGGTAAGGAAAATTAATATGAAGTCTCTAAAAGAACTGAGTATAGTTTTTAAGAATATTTTTAAAGAATTTAAACAAGAATTACATAATATTCATAATTTACAGAAAGTAGATTATTGTAAGTCTAAATATTTAGGGAAAAAAAGTGTTTTGATTCAGTATTTTAAAAAGATAAAAAAATTTTCTGTTGAAATTAAAAAAAAATATAGTTTTATATTAAATAATTTTAAGCAAAAAATTTTAGAAAATATTTTAATAAAAAAAAAAGATATTAAAAGAAAAATTTTAGAAAATAAAAAAAATATAATACAATACGATGTTTCTTTACCGGGACGTCGTATAGAAACTGGTAGTTTACATCCTGTAACTATTATTATTCAAAAAATTTTAAGTTTTTTTTTAAAAATGGGTTTTATAAGTTTAGAAGGCCCAGAAATTGAAGATGAATATCATAATTTCGATGCTTTAAATATTCCTCAGAATCATCCTTCTAAAAATTTTAGTGATACATTTTGGTTCGATTCAAATCGTTTATTACGCACTCAGACTTCTAGTATGCAAATTCGAGCTTTAGAAAAATATGAAGTGCCTTTTCGAATTGTTATTCCAGGAAAAGTATATCGTTATGATTTAGATTCTACGCATACCCCTATGTTTCATCAAATAGAGGGATTGATAATTGAACCTTTAATTTCATTTACAAATTTAAAATGGTTTTTAAATTTATTTTTACAAGATATTTTTTCTACTGATATTAAAACTCGATTTCGTAATTCTTATTTTCCTTTTACAATGCCTTCATTAGAAATGGATATTCAAAATTCTGAAGGTAGTTGGTTAGAAATTTTAGGTGGAGGTATAGTACATCCAAATGTTTTAAAAAAATTTAATATAAATTCAGAAAAATATTCTGCATGTGCTTTTGGTATTGGAGTGGAAAGAATCGCGATGTTAAAATATAATATTTCAGATATTAGATATTTTTTTGAAAATAATATTAATTTTTTAAAACAATTTAAAAAAGAGTGAGAGATGTATATATGAAATTTAGAGAAGAATGGTTATATTCTTGGATTCCTTCTTTAAAGAATTCTAATAATTTAGAAGAAAAATTAAATAATGTAGGAATAGAAGTATCTTACATATGTAAAAATCGAAAATCTATTTTTGTTTCTAATGTTATTATAGGTACAGTTTATAAAATTTTTAAACATCCTAAGAATTTAAATTATTGTATTTATTTAATAGATTTTGGAAAAATTTTTTTTAAAAAAATTCTTGTTAGTTTTGTTAATTGTTGTCAAATTGGGAATACAGTAATAGTTGCTCTTGCAGGTATTTCAATATATAAAAAAAAAAAAGTTCAGACTTTAAATATATTTGGAGTAGTATCGGAAGGTTTTTTTTGTAGTTTTTATATATTAAATCTTGGATTTCGTAGTCATGATATCGTTATTTTATCAAAAAAAAATTTAAAAGGATTAGAATTTTTTAAATATTTTAAAAAAAATTCTCGAATAATAAAATTTGATTGTCCGACAAATCGAATAGATTTGAAATCTATTTTTGGTATTTCTCGAGAAATTTCTATAATATATAAAGTTCCTTTACCAAAAATTTTTACAAGAAAATTTAATACAGAAGTTAAACCATATTGCAAAGTTCAAAAAAATTTTTTTTCATTTAATAGTAATTACACATATCGAGAAATTCATAATCTTTCAAATAAAAATATTGTATTACCGTTAATAATTCAAGAAAGATTACGAGCATGTAATATATCTTTTCATAATACTTTAGAAAATCTTTTATATTATATTTTTTTGGAAACTGGACATTGGTTTCACATTTTTGATATAGATTTATTAGAAGATTTTCAGATACAAGTTCGTTTGAGTCGAATAGGAGAATATTTTACAAATATTTATAAAAAAAAAATATTTTTAGACAAAAATTCTTTAATTATTTCTAATAAAAATTTAATTTTGTCTACGTTTGACATGTCTCAAACTTTTGGTGCATTTGTTACTAAAAATACTAAAAATTTATTTATTGGTACAATAGATTTTGTTCAAGAATATAATTTTATGAAAAAAAAAGAAATTTTTTTTTTAAAAGATTTTTCACAATACTTAAGATATAATATTTTTTCTAAAAATTGTTTTAAAATCTTAGATTATTATACTTCTTTAATTTTAAAATTTTGCGGGGGTACTGTAACGCCTATTATTACGCAAAATTTAAATTTTTATTCTAAGACAGAAAAAAAAATTTTAGTACGTCAAAAAAAAGTAAATCAAGTTATAGGTTATTCATTTTCAAAAAAAAAAATAATTGATATTTTAAAAAATAATTTTTTTAAATATATTAATATAAATAATATTTTATATTTTTATCCTCCTTATTGGCGTATAGATATTTTTTTAGAAGAAGATGTAATAGGTGAGATTGTTAATAGATTTGGTTGTCAAAATTTACCTATTTTATCTTTTTCAAATTCAATTAATTTTAAAAATATTATTTTAAAAAATTCTGTTTCTTTATTACGAATTAAAAATTTTTTAGTAAATCATGGATATTTTGAAGTTATTACATATAGTTTTATAAATCCAAAATTTCAAAAAATTTTTTTTCCAAAAAAAAAATTTTTAATTATTAAAAATTCTATTTCTTTTGATATGTCTGTAATGCGTATGTCAATTTGGGTAGGATTATTAAATTGTATTTCGTATCATCAAAAAAGACAACATGAATCAATACGAATTTTTGAAACTGGTTTATGTTTTTTTTCTGATAGAACATCAGATTTACATATTAGACAAGAGAAATATCTTGCATGTGCTATAAGTGGAAATTTTTCTATTAATTCTTGGAATTTAAAAAATAGAAAATTTGATTTTTATGATATGAAAGGTATTATTGAATCTATTTTAGATTTATGTGGAAAATTAGAAAATGTAAATATTTCTTTAGAAAATTTTCCTGGTTTAGAACGGCATCAAAGTGCTGGAATTTATCTTTCTGGGCAGTTAATTGGAAAGATTGGAGTTTTAGATTCTTCTTTTTATGAAATTTTTTCTTTAACTCATAGTGTAATTTTATGTGAAATTTTATGGGAAAAAATTTCTTTAAAAAATTCTTTTATAATAAATACTGTTTCTATGTTACCTACAATTACTAAAGACATTTCTATTATTGTTTTAGAAAATATTATTAGCATTCAGATCGTGAAAGTTTGTAAAAAAATTTTAAATAAAGATAATGTGAAGATTTTTATATATGATGTATATTATGGTAAAGGGATTCCAATAGGATATAAAAGTTTATCCTTACGTTTTATTTTTCAAAGTTTTAATATAATGTTAACTGATATAGAAATATTAAAAAAAATTCAAAATTGTATTAATGTATTAAAAATTAAGTTTCAGGCAATTTTAAGAGATTAAATTTATGGTATTAACTAAAGCTGAAATTTCTGATTTTTTATTTGAAAAATTAGATATTAATAAACAAGATATAAAAGAATTAATAGAGATTTTTTTTGAAGAAGTACGTAAATCTTTAGAAAAAGGTGAAGAGGTAAAGTTATCTGGTTTTGGAAATTTTTGTTTACGAGATAAAAAAGAACGTCCAGGAAGAAATCCCAAAACAGGAGAAAATGTTTTTATTTCTGCGCGTCGAGTTGTGATTTTTAAAGCAGGTCAAAAATTACGTAATAGAGTAGAAAATTTTATATTATTAACCAAAAAAAAAAATAAAAAATAATAACTTTTTTTGAAAAAATATTTATAATAAAAAATTTTATTTTTTTAAAATATATAATAGATAAAAATTATTTATATTTTATAGATTTTTTTTATTTAATATTTTTTAAAAGTTTAGAAATTTTTTAAATATTATATTTTTAAAGAAGTCAGAAATTTTTTGTAAAATAGAGAATTTTATTATAAAAATAATTTTAATTTTTTAGAAATGTTAAAGATTTTTAAGGTTTTTTTGTATAAAAAAATTTTTATATGTAAAAAAAAATATTTTTAAAAAATAAAATTTTTTTTGTAATTTTTTTATTGATAAAACATACTCTTAAGTACTAATAATTTTTGTACTTAAGAGAAAAAAAATTTTTAGTAATTGATAAAATTTTTTTATAATATTTTTATATTTTATAGCGGATTTATTTTTTTTTTTTAATTTTTAAATAAGAAAAATCAGATATATAAAAAAATATTTTTTTAATTTTATAAAGAAGTAATAAACGATTGAATTTAACATTTTTTTGTGGATGATTAATTAATTTTGTTTTAAAAAATTTTTCTAGTAATATACATAATTTTTCTAAATTTTTTAAAAAATTTAAATAATACATTTTTTTTTTATAATTTTTATTATCTTTTTTTATTAAATAAATTTTTTTAAATATTTTTTTTTCTAAATTTTTTAAATGATTTTTATCAATCTTTTTATTTTTAAATTTAAAATTTGTTTTTTTTAAAATATTATTAATACGTTTATATGTAAGTAAAATTTTTAAATAATTTTTTTGTTTTTGGAAGAAATGTAAATTTAAAATTCTTAAGTATATATTTACAAAATTAGTTAATTTTAATGATAATACTGATTTGATTATATCTTTAGGATATTTTTTAGTATAAAATTGTATAAATCTTTTATTCAAAAAAAATAAAATTTTTGATTTTAAAAAATTTAAATTTTTTTTAATATTATAAGATTTTAAAGATTTTTGTATTAATTTTGAAATATTTATTTGTATATTATTTTCAATAATAATTCTAATAATTCCTATAGCAGCACGTTTACTTGCATATGGATCATAATTTTTTTGTGGTTCTTCATGAATACTAAATAAACCTGTAATAGAGTCTAATTTATCCGCAATAGAGATAATTTGAGCGATAGAATTTTTAGGAAGAGGTCCTGTAGAATATTTAGGGTAATAGTGTTCTTGAATAGCATTAGATATTTCAAGATCTTCTTTGAAAAATTTTGAATATTGATACCCAATTATTCCTTGTAGTTTTGGATATTCTGCAACCATTAATGTTGTTAAATCACATTTAGAAAGAGATATAGCACGTATTATTTTTTTTTTATTATTTTTTTTTGTTTTTTTATTAATATATAAACTAATTTTTTGCATTCTGATAATTTTTTTAAATAAAGTACCTAATTTATTATGAAAATTAATTTTTTTAAGTAAATTAATGCGTTTTTCTAAAGAAATTAAGACGTCTTTTTTTAGAAAAAAAAGTACATCATCAAATCTAGAACATAAAACTTTTTCATTACCTAAAATGACATTATTTGAATTTTTTATATCTATATTATTAATAAATAAAAAATTATTTGAAAGTATTTTAGTATTTTTTTGATAAGTAGGTAAATATTTTTGCTGTTCTTCCATTACATGAATTAAAATTAATTTAGGAATTTTTAGAAATTTTTCAGGAAATTTTCCAGAAAAAATTTTAGGCCATTCTACTAAAGATGTTATTTCATTTATTAAAGATTTTTTAATTTTAATTGAGCATCCTAATTTTTTTTTAAAAGTGTTAATTTGTTTTAAAATTTCTTGTTTTCTTTTTTTATAATTTATAATAACTTTTTTTTGAAAATATAATTCTTCTGTATATTCATTAGCTTTTTTTAAGGAAAAATAAGAAGGCGATAAAATAAAATGTCCTGTGGATAGTCGATTAGATATTAATCCGAATAATTTTACTGGAATAATATTTTTATTTAATAAAATTAAAATATTTCTTACTGGTCTGATAAATTTTGTTTGTGATTGATTCCAATACATTGAATTTTTACATGGAATTTTTAATATAATTTTTGGTATAATTTTTTTAAGTATATCTTGTAATGATGATGGTTTTTTTTTTATATGAAAGGTTAAATATTCTTTTTTATTAATTATACTTTTTTGAATTTTATTGATAGGTATTTGAAATTTTTTTATCCATTTTTTAAAATTTTTTGTTTTTGTACCATTTTTATCGTATGCTTTTTCAATAGATGGTCCTTTAATTCGTATTTTTTTAGATAAATTGTCATTTTTTAAATTTTTAATTTTTAAAGATAATCTTCGTAGTGTAGAAAAATTTTTTATAGAATCCCATGTGATATTATAAATTTTTAATGTAATTATAAAAATTTTTAAAAAATTTTTAGATAATTCATGAAGTTGTAATGCCGGTAAATCTTCTATGATTAATTCTATTAAGAATATATTTTTATTCATTTTTTAGCCTTAAAAAATTATATTAAAGTTTAAAAAAAATTTTTTAAATAGTTTAAAGAAATAGATTTAATTTGTGTTCGTATTTGTGATACATAATTAGTCCGTTCTATTACTGAAAGAATTTTTTTACATTCTAATAGATTAAAATAATGGATTGCATTTAATACATGTTCATAAGCAGGAACAATCAATTTTTTTTTGTTTTCATTTAAATTTTTAGAGATTTCCATATGAAGTGAATATAATTTATATAATTTTTTTTTATTAGATTCTTCAAAGTTGTATAATGAATGTTGAGTTTCAGATAAATTAAATAAATTTCCATATGTAATTTTTTTATTTTTATAAATATCCCAAATTATTTCAAAAATATTAGTACAATTTTGAATGTGTAATGCTAGTCGTTCTAAACCATATGTAATTTCTACTGAAATTGGATTGCAGTTTAAACTACCCATTTGTTGAAAATAAGTAAACTGAGTAATTTCCATTCCATTAATCCAGATTTCCCATCCTAGTCCGCAAGCTCCTAAAGTTGTATTTTCCCAATTATCTTCAATAAAACGAATATCATTATTTTTTAGATCAATATTTAAAATTTTTAAAGATTTTAAAAATATTTGTTGTATATTATCAGGAGCTGGTTTTAAAAGTACTTGAAATTGATAATAATGTTGTAAACGATTAGGATTTTTAGTATATCTACCGTCAGATGGTCGCCGTGTTGGTTGCACATAAGCAAGTTTTATTAAATTCTTATTTAATACATTAAAAAAAGTTTTAGGATGAAAGGTACCTGCGCCTACATTTAAATCTAAAGGTTGTAAAATAATGCAACCTTGTGAATTCCAAAATTTTTGAAGTTTTTGAATGATTTTTGAAAATGTTAAGATTTTTGAAGAATTCATATTTATAATTTCCAAATTTTTATAATTAATTTATAATGAGTGCATTTCATATCATATTATATTGTTTAAAATAAAAAATTTTTATTTATTTTTTTATACTATACAAAATAATTTATTTTATAAAAAAATTTTATTTTTTAAGTTAGAAGTAATATTTTAGTATACAATAGTTTATTTTTTTAAGGATAATTAAGAGTGACAAAATATATTGGAGCTCATGTAAGTTCTGCGGGAGGAGTTGAGAATTCAGTATTACGTGCGCATGAAATAGGAGCGACAACGTTTGCATTATTTCTTCAAAATCAGAGACGTTGGGAGTCACCTCCATTAACTAAAATTTCGAAAATTTTATTTAAAAAAAATTGTCAAAAATATGGATATGTTTCAAAATATATTTTACCTCATAGTAGTTATTTAATAAATTTAGGACATCCAAATAATTTTTTAAGAAAAAAATCTCAATTTTTTTTTATAAAAGAAATTTATAGATGTCAAGAATTAGGTTTATCAATGTTAAATTTTCATCCAGGAAGTTTTTTAAGAAAAATTTCTGAAAAAAAATGTTTAAAAAATATTATTGAATCAATAAATATAGTTTTAAATATAACAAAAGATATTACAATTGTTATAGAAAATACAGCAGGTCAAGGGAGTAATGTAGGGTATTGTTTTGAGCATTTAGCTTATATAATACGATATGTAGAAGATCATACAAGAATTGGAGTTTGTTTAGATAGTTGTCATTTATATGCTTCTGGATATGATTTACATGATTTTACAGGAATTTTAAATACATTTAAAAAATTTGAAGAAATTGTGAGTTTTAAATATTTAAAAGGTTTGCATTTAAATGATTCTCTTTATCCTTTAAGAAGTCGTATAGACCGTCATGAAAACTTAGGGAAAGGTTATATTAAAAGTTTTTTTTTTAAATGGATTATGAAAACAAAGAAATTTCAGAATATACCTATTATTTTAGAAACAAAAAATAAAAATTTATGGTCTTCAGAAATTAAATGGTTAAAAAGTTTGTGAAGATTTTTTTTAAAAATAATACAAATTTTTTATTATTTAAAATTTTTTAAATTTTTATTTAAATTAAAATTTTATAATATTAATTAAAATTGAGAGAGTTTATGATTATATTTGAAGCAACCCAAAGGACAAAAATAGGTACACAATATAGTCGTTTTATTAGACGGAAAGAAAATAAAATTCCAGCTATTATTTATGGTTTTAAAAAGTATAAACCTACTTTATTAATATTTTTAAAGCATAATAATTTTTTAAATTATCAAATAACGAAAGAGTTTGGTATTAAACCATTATGCATTATATTAAAAAAAAAAAAATATTTAGTAAAAATTCAAGAAATTCAAAGACATGCATTTAAATTGAAAATTTTACATATAGATTTTTTATATATTTCAGGAGATTTTAAGAATTTTTAATTTTTTTATAAAAAATAAATTGTATTTTTTAAAAAAATATTATCGGCACGTATAATTATTATTAAAATTTTTTAAATATAAATAAAAGTTATTTGTATAAAAAATTTTTTTTCGTGCCGATTTAAAACTGACAAAAAAATTTTTATAGAATTTTTTTAAAAATTTTATATAAAACAAAAGTTTGTGGTTGTAAGATTAAAAATATAATTTCAAAAAAAATTATTGAAGTAAATATTATAATTAATATTTTTCCAATTTTCAGAGTAATGTTATATTTATAAATTTTAAAATTTTTTTTTTTAGTTAATAAAAAAATCCATTTATATAGTATCCAGAGAAAAGTGAATATATTAAGAAAAAATAAAATAATAAAAAAAATATAAATTTTAGGATTTTGTATAGAATTAATAGAATTTACTGTTAAATAAGTAAAAATTCCGGGAAAGAAATATATAATAGGCCAAAATATACATGAAAAAAAATTTAAAATTAAAAATTTAGAAAATGAAAATTTTAAGATACCAGATGTAATAGGAATTAAAGGACGAATAGGTCCAATAAATTTTCCAATTATAATAGTTAATATATTATATTTATTTAAATATTTTGTAATTTTTTTTATAAAATTTTTATATTTTTGAAAAAAAAATGTTTTTTTAATTTTTTTTCTTCCTATTCGTCCTAAAAAATAAGAAAAAAAATCTCCTAAATAACATCCTAAAAAACTTAATAACCATGTATAATAAAAATTTAATTTTCCATTACCAATTAAAGTTCCAATTCCACCCATTAAAATTAATCCAGGTAAAAATAATCCAATAAATGCTATTGATTCTAAAAAAGAAATAATAAAAACAAAAAAATATAAATGATGTGTTATTAAAGTCATACTATTAATGAGATAATATTTCATAGCGTCTCTTAATTTTTAAAATGTTTATTATAAAATTGATATAAAATTTTAAAATTTTTAAAATATAAAAAACATTTTTAAATTTTATAATTTTAATATGAATTTATTTAAAAAAATTTTTTTATTTATATTTTCAAATATTTATTAATTTAAGATTATTTCTATATATGAATATAAATTTATTTAAAAAATATCCTCCAATTAAAAAATTAGGTCAAAATTTTTTACAAAATTCAGAAATAATAAAAAAAATTGTTCAAAACATTAATCCTCAAAGTACTGAATATATGTTAGAAATAGGATCAGGATATGGAGCTTTAACAATTCCAATAAGTCGAATAGTAAAAGAATTAATTGTTTTAGAAATTGATGAAAATTTAATATTATTTTTATCTAAAAAAGTTTGTCCGGAAATGTTACGTATTTTTTTAGTAGATGCATTAGAATTTGATTATAAAAATTTTTTTTTACAAAGAAATACATTATTATTTCGTATTTTTGGAAATTTACCTTATAATATTTCTACAATTTTTTTATTAAAAACTATATTTTTTCAAATTCATATTTATGATATGAATTTAATGTTTCAAAAAGAAGTAGCTGAACGTATAATGGCTTCTCCTAATACTAAAAAATATGGCCGTTTAAGTGTTATAATTCAAAATTTTTATAAAATTACTATGATTTTATCTATTTCTAAAGAAAATTTTTTTCCTAAACCTAAAATATCTTCAACATTTTTAAAATTTGTTCCTATTTTAAATAAAAATAAATCTTTAAAATATATTTTTTTGTTAGAATATATTACTAAAATAGCATTTTCTAATCGTCGAAAAATTTTAAAAAATAGTTTAGGTAAACTTTTTAGTGAAAAAAAGATGATTTCTTTAGGAATTAATCCTAAATATAGAGCTGAAAATTTATCTGTAAAACAATATGAAAAATTAGTTAATAGTATTATTTTAGAAAATTTATTATAATTTTTTTAAAAAAATATATAAAAAATAAATGCAAGCATATCTGGCTTGCATTTTAAAAATTTTTATTTTTTTATTTTAATAGATAAGATTTTTAAAATATTATATTTTTTTATGTATATATTTTTATTGTATTAAATTTTTTTGAGAATTTTGTATTTTTTGAATTGAATTAATTTCAGTAATATTATGAATTTTTAATATTTTAGAAGTAGCCCAAACACCTTTTATTGTTGTATCATAATGTATTTGATTTTTAAAAATATATTCAAAGATTTTTTGTGTTTCATGATTTTTTTGATATTCAGAATTAATATAAATTACATATGAGTATTTATTTTTTTCTAGAATTTTCTGTATTTTAAATTTTTTTTGATAAATGTAATGAATAGAATTTAAATTAGTTTTTAATTTTTTTAAAAATTGATAAATTTGAATATTAGTGAAATGGATACTAAATCCTGATTTAAGTAATTTTTGGAGTATAGGTAAAATATTTTTTTTTTTTTTAATAGGTATAGAACATAAAATATTTCCTTTTTTAGGTATTTTTTTGGTAATACTGAGTACAGCTTTATAAAAAGCATTTTTAAAATTTTTTCCAATTCCCATTACTTCGCCTGTAGATCTCATTTCTGGACTTAAAACAGGATTAGAATTTTTAAATTTATTAAATGGTAAAACTACTTCTTTTACAAAAAAATATTTTAAAAATTTTTCAGAAAAATAATATTTTTTTTTTAAAGTAATACCAATAATAACGTTCGTAGATATTTTTGCTAATTCTGTTCCAGTAGCTTTAGATAAAAATGGAATAGTACGTGAGGCTCTTGGATTTACTTCTAAAACATATATTTTATTATTTTTAATAGCAAATTGTGCATTCATTAATCCTTTAATTGAAAGAGATAAAGCTAATTTAGTAACTTGTTCTTTTATTTTTTTTTTAATATTTTTTGTAATAGTATATGTAGGGAAAATACATGCAGAATCTCCTGAATGAATTCCAGCAGGTTCAATATGTTCTAATATTCCACCTATAAATACATTTTTTTGATCACAAATTATATCTACATCTATTTCGATTGCGTTTTTTAAATATTGATCTAATAAAATTTCTTGTATTTGATGATTTAAATTTAAAAGTTGAAAATATTTTTTTAATTCGTTAGAATTTTTAATAATTTTCATATCGCGCCCTCCTAATACATATGAAGGTCGGACAATAATTGGATATCCTAAAATTTCTGCTTTTTCTATAGCGTCTGGTAAATTTTTTGCTATATTATTTTTTGGTTGTATTAATCCTAATTTTTTAATAATTTTTTGAAATTTATATCTATTTTCAGCTTTATCAATATTTTTAAATGTTGTTCCTAAAATATTAATATTAAATTTTTGAAAATCTTTAGATAACTTTAAAGGTGTTTGACCTCCATATTGAATAATAATTCCTAAAGGTTTTTCAATATTAATAATAGAAAAAATGTGTTCAAAAGTAATAGGTTCAAAATATAGACGGTGAGACATATTATAATCTGTAGATACTGTTTCAGGATTACAGTTTATCATAATTGTTTCATATTTTTTTTTCATTAAAGCTTGAGATGCATGTACACAACAATAATCAAATTCTATTCCTTGTCCGATTCTATTTGGTCCTCCTCCTAAAATAACAATTTTGTTTTTATTTTTTGTAGGTATAGATTCACATTCATCTTCCCAAGTAGAATAAAAATATGCTGTTTCAGTAGAAAATTCTGCAGCACAAGTATCAATACGTTTATATACTGGAAAAATTTTAAATTTTAATCGTAAATTACGAATTTTTTCTTCCGTAGTATTTAATAATTGTGAAATTCGTAAATCTGAAAATCCTTTTTTTTTTAAAAATTTTAAAAATTTTGAATCAATTTTTTTGTAGTCTAAAGTTTTTAAATTTTCTTCAATATGAATTAATTCTTGAATATAATATAAAAACCATGGATCTATATTTGTTAAATTTTGAATTTTTTTTAAAGTCCATCCTTTTCGAAAAGATTCTCCTATATACCAAAGACGTTCCGGGCCTGCTGATTTTAATTCATATATTAATTTTTTTTTATTTTGAATAATTTTATTAGATAATGGAATTCTAGAAGTAATATCAAAACCACTCGAACCTATTTCTAAGCTTTGTATGGCTTTATGTAAAGACTCTTGAAATGTTCGTCCAATAGCCATTACTTCACCAACTGATTGCATTTGCGTAGTTAAACGATCTTTACAATTTGGAAATTTTTCAAAATTAAAACGAGGCATTTTAATTACAATATAATCTAGAGAAGGTTCAAATGCAGCAGGGGTATGAATTCCAGTAATATCATTATGTAATTCATCTAAAGTATATCCAATAGCTAGTTTAGTAGCAATTCTTGCAATAGGGAAACCTGTAGCTTTAGAAGCTAAAGCTGAAGATCTAGATACGCGGGGATTCATTTCAACAATGATCATTTTTCCTGTTTTAGGGTTTATAGCAAATTGTACGTTTGCTCCTCCATTATTAACTCCAATTTCTTTTAAAATTTTTTTTGCTGCATTTCTCATTTTTTGAAATTCTATATCACTTAAAGTTTGAGAAGGAGCAATTGTAATTGAATCTCCAGTATGAATTCCCATAGGATCAATATTTTCAATAGAGCATACAATAATACAATTTTCTTTATGATCACGAACAATTTCCATTTCATATTCTTTCCATCCAAGTAATGATTCATCAATTAATAATTCATTTGTTGGAGATTGTTTTAATCCTGATTCACAAATTTTTTTAAATTCTTTTAAAGAATATGCTATACCTCCTCCGCTTCCTCCCATAGTAAAAGAAGGTCGAATAATACATGGAAAACCTATTTTTTTAGAGATTTTTAATGCTTGTTGAAAAGTATTTGCAATACCGCATTTTGCAGTATTTAATCTAATTTTTTTCATAGATTTTTCAAATAAATGTCTATTTTCAGCTTTTTTTATAGCTTTAATTGTAATACCAATTATTTCTACATTATATTTTTTTAAAATTTTTTTTTTATAAAGTTTTAAAGTGCAATTTAAAGCTGTTTGTCCCCCCATTGTAGGTAATAAAGCTTGTGGTTTTTCTTTTTTAATAATTTTTTCAATTATGGAAGTGTTAAGAGGTTCAATATATGTCCGATGAGCCATCTGAGGATCGGTCATAATTGTAGCTGGATTAGAATTAATTAAAATTATTTTAAATCCTTCTTCTTTAAGTACTTGACAAGCTTGTACTCCTGAATAATCAAATTCACAAGCTTGTCCAATAATAATAGGTCCAGCTCCTAAAATTAAAATAGTTTTTAAATCTTTTCTTTTTGGCATGTTGATTCCTTTTTTAACATATTTTTGATAAAATTTTCAAATAATATTTTTATATCATGAGGTCCAGGTGAAGATTCTGGATGTCCTTGAAACCCAAAAGAAGGAGAATTTTTTAAAGAAATTCCTTGAATAGTTTGATCAAATAAAGAAACATGTGTAATTTTAATGTTTGAGTTTAAAGAATTTGGATCAATAGTATAATTGTGATTTTGAGTTGTAATAAAAATACGATTATTTATTAAATTTTTGACTGGATGATTGGACCCATGATGTCCAAATTTCATTTTAATAATTTTTGCATGAGCAGCTAATGCTAAAATTTGATGACCTAAACAAATTCCAAAAATAGGAATTTTATATAATAATAATTTTTTAATTTGTTTAATGGATTCTAGACAGGTTCTAGGATCACCTGGTCCATTGGATAAAAGTATACCTGAGGGGTTTAATAATAAAATTTCTTTTATTTTTGTATTAGCAGGAACTACAGTAATAGAGCATTTTTTTTTAAATAAAATTTCTAGAATATTTTTTTTGATTCCGAAATCATATACTATTACATGTAAGAGTTTTTTTTTTTTGAAATTTATATTGTTAATATTTTTTTTTTTAGTATTAGTAGAAAGGGGATGTGGATACCAAATATATTTTTTTTTTGTAGTTTTTTTGAGTGTAATATTTAATTTAGGTAATTTAGAATATTTTAAAATTTTTTTTAAGATTTTTTGTGTAGATATATTAATGTTAGTAGTAATACATCCATATTGTGTACCTGAAATTCTAAGAATTTTAGTTAATTTTCTAGTATCAATATCCGTAATAGAAATTATATTATTTTCTTGCAGATATTGTACTAAATTTTTTTGACTAGTATAATGACTATCTATACTTGATAAGTTTTTTGTAATAATTCCTTTTGCATGAATTTTTTTAGATTCAGATGAATTAGAATTAATTCCTATATTTCCTATGTGAGGATAAGTAAATACTATGAATTGATTGCTATATGAGGGATCAGTTAAAATTTCTTGATAACCTGTCATAGCTGTATTAAATACTATTTCACCTAAAAATGTTCCTTGAATTCCAGTATTTTTTCCATAAAATATAGTTCCGTTTTGTAGTATTAAGATTGCGGTGGTCTGCAAAATTCTTCTCCTCAAATTTTTTAATGTTTAATGATGAGTTAATTTATATCTGAGGTTTTATATTAGAACATCTCTCATAGTAAAAAAACCATTTTTTTTATTTTTTAACCAATACGCAGATTTTAAAGCCCCTTGTGAAAAAATATCACGTGTAACAGCTTTGTGGGTAATCTTCAATATCTCTTGAGAATTTTCAAATATTACAGTATGTTTTCCTATAATGTTTCCAAGTCGTAAACTTGAACAAATAATTTTTTTTTTATTTTTTTTTTTATTTAAATAGAAATATTCAGAAATATTTTTATTTTGAAATTTCCACTTCATAGTATTTGTAATAATAGATTTTAAATATAATGCAGTTCCAGAAGGTTGATCTTTTTTATTTTTATGATGGGATTCTAGAATTGCAATATCACTATTTTCTCCTATTACATTAGAAATTTTTTCTAGTAAAATACACATTAAATTAATTCCACAGCTAAAATTTGGTGAATATAGAATAGATATTTTTTTAGAAGATTCTTTGATATATTTCATTTGTAAATTAGTAAATCCGGTAGTTCCAATTACAATATTTTTTTTTTTTTTTATACAAAATTCTAGGTTTTGTAAAGAAGATTTCGGGTTACTAAAATCTATTAAGACATCAAAATCTACTGTTTTTTTTTGATTAAGTTGATTTAAATTTAAAAATGGAAAGTTAAAATTTTTATGATTTTTAAATTTTTTTGATATTTTATTTTTAATTAAAGCATACGTACAAGTTATTTTTGGAAAATTTTTTAATTCTTTAATTAATGATTGCCCCATTTTCCCGTATGCACCAGAAATTATAATTTTTGTATTTTTTTCCATTATTGATCCTATATTTTATTAGATAAAAAATTTTTTTAAAAAAAATATCATAATATATTATGATATTTTTTAATATTGTGAAAGTGAAAAATTTTTTTTTAAAAAAATAATATTTAAATATTTTTTAAAGATATTTAATATAATTAAAAGATTTTATATCCTAATAATGTAAAAATTGTAGAATATTTTTTAAAAAATATAAAAAATCTAAATTTTAAAATTTTTTTTAAATAAAAAATATCATTTATAATAAAATTTTTAATTTTACAGATATAAAGATAATTTAAAAAAAATATATAACATATAATATTAATTTTTATAAAATAAATTTTGATATAAATATATTCATATATTAAAAATTCTTTATATTTTGAAAGTTTAATTATATATATAGAATATATTTTTTATTTTTTAAAATATTTTTTATATAAAAAATTTGAAAATTTAAAAAATATTAAAAATATAAAAATTTTTTATATTTTTTTTAAAGAGCAAATTTTTATAAAAAATTTTAAAATTATAAAAAGTAAATAATATTAAAAAATAATATTTTTTTTATTTTATTTAATTTTTTTATAGAATGTAATATTAAAATTTTATTGAAGAGTATAAAATTATAATATTTTATATTAGATGAATTTTTAAAAAAATTTTCTTTTTTCACCTATTCCATAAACGTTTGTAAAACATCTAGCGCAAATATTAGTATTTTTAAAATTTTTTTTAAAATTTTCTACATATTGCCAACATCTTATACATTTTTTACCAATAGATTTTTTAATTAAAATTTTGCAATTTTTAATATATTTATTTTTTTTTAAGTTAATGGGCGCTATAATATAATTTTTAAGTTGAATTTGTGATACAGAAAAAAATATAGGTAATTCATTACTATTAATAATTCGTAATAATTTTGAAATTTTAGAGGTGATATAAAAAATTATTTTTACTTCTGAATTACTAGAAATTTTTTTTTTTTCTCTCTTTTTTTCGATATTTTTATGAACTTCTCTACGTAATAAAAATATAGTCTTCCAAAAATTAGAATTAAATATATTTTTTTGAATTGTTATATTAGGTAATTCATACCATTTTTCAAAAAAAATATATTTTTTATTTTTTTCGGGAACATAATTCCAAATTTCATCAGCAGTGAAAGATAGAATTGGTGAAATCCATCGTATTAAATACTCTAAAATGTGATACAACGCAGTTTGTATACTTCGGCGTTCTAAACTATTTTTTTGAAACATGTACAATCTATCTTTTGTAATTTCAAAATATTTCGAACTTAATTGTATTGAGCAAAAATTTAAAATTTTTTTTATAACTATTTGAAAATTATAATGAGAATAATTTTTTATAATATTTTTTTGAAATTTTTTTGTAAGATTTAATATCCATTGATCAATTTTTAACATTTTTAAGAATGTAATTGAATTTTTACTAGGAGTAAAATCATGTAAATTTGATAAAATAAAACGAATGGTATTTCGAATACGCCGATAATATTCTGAAGTTTGTTGCATAACATATTCTGAAATAGACATTTCATTAGAATAATTTGTGTATGCAACCCATAATCTTAAAATATCAGCTCCCCATTTTTTTATAATTTCTTGAGGAGAAACAATATTACCTAATGATTTAGACATTTTTTGTTTTTTTTGGTCAACAACAAATCCATGTGTAATAATGTTATAATATGGAATTTGAGATTTAGTATATGTTGAAATAATTAAAGAAGACATAAACCATCCTCGATGTTGATCTGAACCTTCTAAACATAAATCTGAAATATAATTTTTTTTTTTTTTAATATTATATTTATAAATTTTTAATTGATGATTTGATCCGGATTCAAACCAAACATCGATAATATCATTAACTTTTTGATATTCTGAAGAATTTTTTTTTAAAAGTTTTTTAGGTTTTAAATTCCACCATATTTGACTACCTTTTTTTTTAACTATTTTAGAAAAATTTTTTAAAATTGAAACAGTATTGGGATGTAAAGTAAAATTTTTTTTATGAATAAATAAAGGAAGAGGTATACCCCATATTCTTTGGCGAGAAATGCACCAATCAGGTCGATTTTTTATCATTAATTTCATTTTTTTTTTCCCCCATTGAGGAACCCAATTAATTAAATTAATGTTTTTAAGTATTTTTTTTTTTAATGGATTTTGATGAATTTTTATAAACCATTGAGGGGTTGCTCGAAAAATAATAGGAGTTTTATGTCTCCAACAATGAGGGTATTGATGTAAAATTTCTTTAACGAATAAAAATTGATTTTTATTTTTTAGTATTTTTATAATAATTTTAGAACTTTTAAAAATATGAATTTTATTTAAATAAGAATTTTGAGGATTTTTATAGATTCCATAAGAATTAATCATATGAATTGGATTAATTTTATATTTTTTACAAATTATAAAATCTTCTAATCCATGATCAGGTGACATTTGAACTATACCAGTACCTAAAGTATTAGTAATATGTTCAGAAAATATAATTGGAATTTTTTTTTTTGTGATAGGATGACATACATATAAATTTTTAAATTTTTTTCCAGGTACATTATCAACAATTTTATATTGATTAGTATTTATTTCTTTAAGAAAATTATGTATTAAATTTTTAGCACAAATAAAAAATGATTTTTTAATAATAAATATTGTATATTGAATGTTAGGATTTATTGCAATAGCTTGACAAGTAGGAATGGTCCAAATTGTAGTAGTATATATAATAAAAGAAAATTTTTGTAAAGTATTTTTATTTTGAGTTTTTTTAGTAATTTTTTGAAGAAATTTTTGAGATTGAAAAATTTTCAAAGTAAAAAAAATTGTTTGACATTTTTTCGATAAATATTCTATTTCAGCTTCAGCTAATGAAGATTGACAATCCATACACCAATAAATAGGTTTAAAATCTCTATATAAATTTTTTTTTTGAATAATTTTTGATAAAGTTAAAATAGTATTTGCTTCATTTTCATAATTCATAGTTAAATTAGAATTATTCCAATCAGCTAAAATACCTAATCTTTTAAAATCTTTTTTTTGTTTTTTAATTTGTTGAAGAACATATTGACGACAAATTTTATGAATTTTTGGAATATTTAAAATTTTTTCTTTAAATTTTATTTTTTTTTCAATTTTGTGTTCAATTGGTAATCCGTGACAATCCCAACAAGGAATAAAAGGAGCATAAAAATTGGATAATCTTTTTGATTTTAAAATTATATCTTTTAAAATTTTATTAACAGCATGTCCTAAATGAATATTACCATTAGCATATGGGGGACCATCATGCAAGAAAAAAGATTTTTTATAATTTTTTTGGTTGTTTAGATATGTATAAATTTTTTCATTTTTCCATTTTTTTAAAATATCGATTTCTTTAGAAATCAAATTAGCTTTCATAGAAAATTTTGTTTTTGGTAAATTAATGTTATTATTATTAAAATGCATAATTTTCTCATTTTCATAATTTTTTTAGAAAAAATATATTATATTTTTTAATAAAAAATTATATTTTAATTTATAATATATTTTTTTATAAAAAATTTTTATTAATAGTAAAATTTTAAAAAAATATAAATTTTATATTTATATTTTTATCATAACATGCTTATATAAATATTTTTTTATAAAATATTTCATTTTTTATTTAAAAAATATTTATTAAATTATTAAAGAGAATATACAATTGGCAAATATTAAATCGGCAAAAAAAAGAATTCTTATTTCAGAAAAAAAAAGAAAAATTAACGTGAGTATGCGCTCAAAAGTTAAAACTTTTATAAAAAAGGTATTAATTTCGATTAAAAATAATCGTATGCAAGAAGCACAAAAAAATTTTAAAATTTTACAACCTATTTTGGATCGAAGTGTTTCTAAAGGAGTTATTCATAAAAATAAATCTTCTCGTTATAAATCCAATTTAATATCAAAAATTAAAAAAATAAAAAATATTTAAATATATTTTTTTTAAAAGAGCGAGGGAATTTTAGTATTGTGGCTATGAAATTAATTATTCATAGTTTACAATACTTTCTCTCGCATAATAAATTATTTTGTTAAATTATCAAAAAATCTTTTTACACTATTAAAAAATCTTTTCGATTTAGGGCTATTACTTTTTCCTTTTAGTTCTCCGAAACTTTTTCCTAATTTATATAATAATTTTTTTTGAGATAAATTTAAATTTACAGGAGTTTCTACAATAATTTTACAAAATAAATCACCTAAAATACCATTTCTAACGGAACGAATACCTTTACCACGAATTCTAAATAATTTACCAGATTGAGTTTCATGAGGAATTTTGAAATTTATACGTCCTTCTAAGGTAGGAATTTCTATTTCTCCACCTAAAGAAGCCATAACAAAATTAATAGGTACTTCACAATGTAAATTATTATCTTCTCTTTCAAAAATAGGATGTTTTTTTACATGTACTTGTATATATAAATCTCCGGAACGCGCACCATTTAATCCTGCTTCTCCTTCATTATTTAATCTAATTCTATCGTTAGTATCAATACCAGCAGGTATTTTAACGGAAATTTTTTTTGATTTTTTAGTTCTTCCTTGTCCGTTACAAGTAGAACATGGATTTTGAATAATTTTTCCTTTTCCTTCACAAGAAGGGCAACTTTGTTGTACACTAAAAAATCCTTTACGAATATGTATTTGTCCATTTCCGTGACAATTAGAACAAATGATGGGTTTAGTTCCATTAGAAGCTCCTGTACCGTAACAAGAATTACATTTTGTTAAGGTAGGAATATATATCTCTTTGTAAATACCTTTTACGGCTTCTTCTAATGTTAGATCTAAATTATATTGTAAATCAGATCCTTTGGTTTTTTTTTGTGTTTTTGTACTCCCAAATATATCTCCAAATACATCTCCAAAAATATCACTAAAATCAGATGTAGATGTTCGAAAACTATTTGTAAAATTATTATTTGAAGAATTTTGTTCAAAAGCAGAATGACCATATTGGTCATATAGTTTTCTTTTTTTAGAATCACTTAAGATTTCATATGCTTCTTTAATTTCTTTAAATTTTTTTTCTGCTTGCTTATTACCTTGGTTTTTATCGGGATGGTATTTCATAGCAAGTTTTTTATAAGCTCTTTTAATATTTAAAGTATTTGCCGTATTAGATATATTCAATGTTTGATAGTAATCTTTTTTCATATAATTTTCTTCTGTCTAATAATTTAAATACTTAACGGGTGTGAAATTAGAGTATTATTACACCCGTTAGGACATCTTAAAAATAATAAAATTTATAATTTTTTTTATATATTAAAAACATTATAGAATTATTTTTTTGGTTTTTCTTTAATTTCTTCAAATTCAGCATCAGTTACTGTTTCATTATTTTTTTTTGTAGGTTTTTTTTCTGAAGAATTTTGAGTTGTTTGTTCTAAATTATTAAATTTAGAATTTAATTGTAATATTATTTTAATATTTTTTTCTATTTCTTCTTTATTTTCTTTTTGTAAAGTCTCATCTAAAATTTTTAATGCGTTTTCAATTTCAGTTTTGTCTTGATCTGATAATAAATTTTTATATTTTTCTAATTGAGTTTTGGTACTATGAGAAATTTGATCTCCTTGATTTCTAATTTTGATTAATTCTTCAAATTGTAAGTCTTTTTCAGAATTTTCTTGCGCTTCTGTAATCATTTTTTTAATTTCATCTTCGTTTAAACCTGAAGATGCTTTAATTGTAATTTTTTGTTCTTTATTTGTAGCTTTATCTTTAGCTGAGACATGTAAAATTCCATCTGCATCTATATCAAAAGTCACTTCTATTTGTGGTATTCCTCGTGGTGCCGCTTGAATACCATCTAAATTAAATTGTCCTAAAGATTTATTATCTGAAGATCTTTTACGTTCTCCTTGTAACACATGAATAGTAACCGCAGATTGATTATCTTCAGCTGTAGAGAAAATTTGACTATGTTTAGTTGGAATTGTAGTATTTTTTCCAATTAAAGTTGTCATAACTCCTCCCATTGTCTCTATTCCTAATGATAATGGTGTTACATCTAATAATAAAACATCTTTAACATCTCCAGATAATACACCTCCTTGTACTGCTGCTCCTACTGCCACTGCTTCATCAGGATTTACATCTTTACGTGGATCTTTTCCAAAAAATTCTGCAACTTTTTTTTGGACTAAAGGCATACGAGTTTGACCACCAACTAAAATAATATCTTGAATATCAGAAATCTTTAATTTAGCATCTTTTAATGCTTTTTTTAAAGGTTTCATAGATCTAATTACTAGATCTTCTACTAAAGATTCTAACTTAGATCTTGTAACTTTAATATTTAAATGTTTCGGACCTTGAGAATTTGCTGTAATATAAGGTAAATTTACATCAGTTTGTTGAGCAGAAGAAAGTTCAATTTTAGCTTTTTCTGAAGCTTCTTTTAATCTTTGCATTGCTAAAGAATCATTTCTTAAATCAATACCTTGTTCTTTTTGGAATTCTTCAACTAAAAAATTAATTAATCGATTATCGAAATCTTCACCACCTAAATGTGTATCTCCATTAGTTGCTAAAACTTCAAATGTTTTTTCTTTATCTACATCATCAATTTCAATAATTGAAATATCAAAAGTTCCACCACCTAAATCATAGACAGCAATTATACGATTTCCTTTACCTTTATCTAATCCATATGCTAATGCAGCAGCTGTAGGTTCATTAATAATTCTTTTTACTGTTAATCCTGCTATTCTTCCGGCATCTTTTGTAGCTTGACGTTGTGCATCATTAAAATATGCTGGAACGGTTATAACTGCTTCTGATACTTTTTCTCCTAAATAATCTTCTGCAGTTTTTTTCATTTTTTTTAAAACTTCAGCAGAAATTTGTGGTGGAGCTATATTTTCATTATTAACTTTTATCCATGCATCTCCATTTTCTGATTGTGAAATTTCATAAGGCATTATTTTTATATCTCTTTGTACTTCTTCATCTTGAAATTTTCTACCAATTAATCTTTTAATAGCAAATAGAGTATTTTTGGGATTTGTTATAGCTTGTCTTTTAGCGGGTTGACCTACTAAAATTTCATTTTCACGAGTATAAGCAATTACTGAAGGAGTAGTTCTTTCTCCTTCTGAATTTTCTAATACGCGTGCTGAATTACCATCCATAATAGCAATACAAGAATTTGTAGTTCCTAGATCTATTCCAATAATTTTACTCATGATATGTTATCCTAATAATAAATCAGATTAATATATAAACATTATATGTTTATTAACTTTTAAAATTTTTATTTTTTAAAAGGAATACTATTTTAATGGGGTCATTTTATGTAGCATCAAGGGTAAAATAAAAATATAATTTTTTTAAAAAAAATGTTATAAAGTTTAAATATTTTTTTAATATTTTTAGAAATATTTTAGTTTTTTTGTAATATATTAAATATAATATAATTTTAAAATAAATATTTTAATAGATATTTAAAATTATAAAATGAATAAAATTTTATTAGAATAGGTTTCTTTATGGAAAATTATAATTTTTTATATTTTGTATTATTTAGTATTAGTTTAGGTATTTTAATTTTGTTATTAAGTTTTTTTTTAGGCGTAAAATCTATTTCTAGATATAAGAATTTTCCTTTTGAATCTGGTATGCCATCTTTGTATACTGCTAGATTTCAAATTTCTATTGAATTTTATATAATAGCAATTTTATTTGTGATTTTTGATACAGATATTTTATATTTATATACGTGGGCTATTAGTATTAAAGAATGTGGTTGGATAGGATTTTTAGAGGCAAGTTTTTTTATTATATTTTTATTAATAACTTTATTGTATTTAATACGGATTAAAATTATTTAAGCAAATTATTTTAGTATTTGAAAATTTTTAATAATTTTAATTTAGGTATTTTTTATAATATTTTAAAATGAGTATTTTATGAAATATACATTAACATCAGCTATATATAAAAATAATGCAAGAATAAAAAAAAAAAAAAATACACTAAATCCATTTAAAGAATTTATAAAAAAAAATTATTTTTTTGGAAAATTATCACAGTATTTACATAATTTAATTAATTGGGGGCGTAGAAATTCTTTATGGCCTTATAATTTTGGGTTATCTTGTTGTTATGTTGAAATGGTCAGCGCTTTTACTTCAGTACATGATATTTCACGTTTTGGATCAGAAGTATTACGTACTTCTCCTCGTCAGGCTGATTTTATTGTGATAGCAGGAACGCCATTTTTGAAAATGGTGCCTATAATACAACGTATTTATGATCAAATGTTAGAGCCTAAATGGGTAATTTCAATGGGTTCTTGTGCAAATTCAGGTGGTATGTATGATGTATATTCTGTTGTTCAAGGTGTTAATAAATTCTTACCAGTAGATGTTTATATTCCTGGTTGTCCACCTAGACCAGAAGCGTATATACAAGCTTTTATTTTATTACAAAATTTGATTAAATTTGAAAAAAGACCTTTATCCTGGATTGTAGGAGATCAAAATGTTTATCAGGCTAATATGAAATCAGAAAAGTTTAAAAGAAGAAAAAAACGTATTTTAATGAAAAATATTTAAAAAAAAATATTTTTTATTAAGAAATATTTTTAATTATAAATTTTAAGAATATATTTATTAAAGATAGTGTTATGTAAAATTTTTAGAAAATATGAAAAATATAACATGTTAATTTTTTAGTAAATTTTTAAATTTTAGAAAATTAGTGAGAATCAGTTAAAAATGTTAGAATATTTTAAAAAACCTATTATAAAGAAATTATTTCAAAGATTTGGAAAATCTTTTTTTTTCATACAAGAGACTCTTTTAGATTTTCCAGTATTATGGATTTCAAAAGACAATTTAATTCAAGTTTTAAAATTTCTTTATTTTAATCAACCTAATTCTTATAATTTTTTATTTGATTTGCATGGTGTAGATGAACGTTTACGTAAAAATAGAAAATTTTTACCGAAAGCTGATTTTTCTTTATTTTATCATATTATTTCTTTTATAGATAATAGTGATATTATGTTAAAAATTGCATTATTTGAAAAAAATTTAATAGTTCCTACAATTACTTCTATTTTTTCTAATGCAAATTGGTATGAATGTGAGATTTGGGAAATGTTTGGAATAAGATTTTGTGGTCATCCAAATTTACGTCGTATTATTATGCCTAGTTATTGGAAAGGTTTTCCTATGCGTAAAGATTATCCATGTCGTGCTACAGAAAATCAAAATTTTTTTTTAGATTCAGAATTTGAAAAAAAATCTATGGAATCTTTAAATTTTAAACCTGAATCATGGGGTTTAAAAAACATAAATACTGGATTTGAATATATGTTTTTAAATTTAGGTCCTAATCATCCTTCTTCTCATGGAGCTTTTCGAATTTTATTATTACTAGATGGAGAAAAAATTGTTAATTGTATGCCAGATATTGGGTATCATCATCGGGGAGCTGAAAAAATTGCAGAACGTCAAACTTGGCATAATTATATTCCTTATACGGATCGTATTGAATACTTAGGGGGATGTGTTAATGAAATGCCTTATATTTTAGCAGTCGAAAAATTAGCAAATATTATAGTTCCTAAAAAAGTTGAAATTATTCGTATTATGTTATCGGAATTATTTCGGATTAATAGTCATTTATTGTTTATTTCTACATTTATTCAAGATGTAGGAAGTATGAGTACAGTTTTTTTAGCATTTACTGATAGACAAAAAATTTATGATATTATAGAAATGATTACAGGTGCACGAATGCATCCTGCATGGTTTCGTATTGGGGGTGTAGCAAAAGATTTACCTAAAAAATGGCATCTAAAGCTTAAAAAATTTTTAGAGTGGATTCCTAAAAGATTAAAATTTTATACAAATATAGCGTTAAAAAATAGTATTTTAATTTCTAGATCTAAAGGAGTTGCTAGTTATATTGCAAAGGAAGCAATAGAATGGGGTATTACTGGAGCTGGTTTAAGGGCTACTGGTATAAATTTTGATGTTAGAAAATCACGTCCTTATTCTGGATATCAAAATTTTGAATTTGAAATTCCTATTGGATCAGGGATCAGTGATGCATATACTAGAGTTACTTTAAAAATGGAAGAAATATATCAAAGTTTACGAATTTTGCAGCAATGTTTAGAAAATATGCCTTCTGGACCATTTAAAGCTGATCATCCTTTAACTACACCTCAAGAAAAAAAAGAATCTTTATATAATATAGAAACTTTAATTACTCATTTTGTATCTATGTCATGGGGTATTGTTTTAAATCCAAATGAGAGTTTTCAAATGGTAGAATCTACAAAAGGTATAAATAGTTATTATTTAATTAGTGATGGGGATATTTTTAGTTATAGAACTAGAATACGGACTCCTAGTTTTCCTCATTTACAGCAAATTCCATCAGTTATTCAAGGTTTTTTAATTTCTGATTTAATTGTTTATTTAGGTAGTATTGATTTTGTGATGTCAGATGTAGATCGTTAAATGTATGTAAAATTTGAAGGTATAGGAAAATTTTATGTGTAAATTAAATACAAAAGAATTATCTCAAATAAATGAAATTAAAAAACATTATAAATACCCTCAAGCCTCTTTAATTGAAGTATTAAAAATTGTGCAAGAAAATAGAGGTTGGATTTCTGATTTTATGGTTAAAGAAATAGCGTATATTTTAGATATTTCTAGTTGTGAAGTAGATAGTGTAGCTACTTTTTATAGTCAAATTTTTAGAAAACCAGTAGGAAGAAATATTGTACGATATTGTGATAGTGTTGTATGTTTTTTAAATGGATATTTAAGTATTAAAAAAGCTTTGAAAAAAACTTTAAAAATTTCTCTTGGGCAAACAACAAAAGATTTTAGATATACATTATTACCGACTTGTTGTTTAGGAGCATGTGATCAAGGTCCAGTTTTAATGATTAATAAAGATTTAATTTGTCATGTTAAAGTAGCAATGATTCCTAAAATTTTGGATATTTATAAATGAAAAATATTAAATTAAACCCTGAAACTCATCCATTAACTTGGCGTTTAAATTCTGTTATTTCTCCAATTTGGATTCATGAATATATAAAAAAAAAAGGATATCAAGCAGTTTTAAAAACTTTAAAGAATTTTGAACCAAATGAAATTATTCAATTAGTAATTCAATCAGGCTTAAAAGGTAGAGGGGGAGCTGGATTTCCTACAGGAGTAAAATGGAATTTAATGTCAAATAATAAATTAAAAAAATCTCGTTATTTAATTTGTAATGCTGATGAAATGGAACCAGGAACTTATAAAGATCGTTTTTTATTAGAAAATTTACCTCATCAATTAATAGAGGGGATGATTATTGCTGCTTTTGCGCTAAATGTAAAGTATGGATATATATTTTTAAGAGGAGATTATTATACTGCTGAAAAAAATTTAAATAGAGCATTAAGTGAGGCTAAAAATAGCGGATATTTAGGAGATTATATTTGTAAAAGTAATTTTAGTTTTCATTTGTTTTTACATACAGGTGCTGGACGATATATTTGTGGTGAAGAAACTGCTTTAATTAATTCTTTAGAAGGAAAACGAGCTAATCCTAGATATAAACCTCCTTTTCCGGCTATATCAGGTTTATGGGGTAAACCTACATGTATAAATAATGTTGAAACTTTATCTAATATACCATCGATTATTTTGTATGGAAATACTTGGTATCATAGTTTGTCTCAGAGTGTAGATACAGGTACAAAATTGTTAGGATTTTCTGGATTAGTAAAAAAAGCAGGTTTATGGGAATTACCTTTAGGGATTACAGCTAGAGAAATTTTTGAAAAATATTCTGGTGGCATGAGATCTGGTTATATTTTAAAAGCTTGGCAACCAGGAGGCGCGGGAACTAGTTTTTTAATAAATAAACATTTAGATGTTAAGATGGATTTTATAAGTTTACAGGAAATTGGTAGTAGATTAGGTACAGGATTATCTATGGCCATAGATACTTCAGTAAATATGATATCATTATTAATAAATTTAGAAACGTTTTTTGCTCGTGAATCTTGTGGTTTTTGTACTCCTTGTCGAGATGGATTACCTTGGGTGGTAAAAATTTTAAAAAAGTTAGAAAGAAAACATGGATCTTTAGATGATATAAAATTATTAGAAGAAATTTCTGAAAATTTAGGTCCCGGAAAAACTTTTTGTGCTCATGCGCCAGGAGCTGTTTCTCCTTTAAAGAGTGCAATAAAATATTTTCGTACTGAGTTTGAAGCTGGTACAATTTTGTTTCCAAAATATTTTCAAAATATTTTAGTATAGTTTAGGTTTTTAATTTATAAATTTAAAATTTAATAAATATTTTTTTAAAAAATTATTTTTTTTAAAAAAAATAAAAAATTTATTTAGAGAAATTTTGGAGAATAGATAATTTATGTTTTCAATTTATATTGATGGAAAAAAATTTTCTATCGAATATCAACAAAATTTATTAGAAGTTTTTTTATCTCTTGGTTTTAATATTCCATATTTTTGTTGGCATCCTTGTTTAGGGAGTATTGGATCTTGCAGGCAATGTGCAATAAAATTATATCGAAATAAGGAAGATAATATTGGAACAGTAGTTATGTCTTGTATGATATCTGTTTATCCTGAAATGAAAGTTTCAATTTTAGATCCTGAAGTTACAAAATTTAGGAAAAGTATAATTGAATTTATGATGTTGAATCATCCTCATGATTGTTTAATATGTTCTGAAGGAGGTAAATGTCATTTGCAAGATATGACAATCTTAAATAAACATTATAAAAGACGTTATCATTTTAAAAAACGTACTTTTTCTAATCAATTTTTAGGTTTTTTTATTAAACAAGAAATGAATCGTTGTATTACATGTTATAGATGTGTGAGATATTATAAAGATTATGCAGGGGGTAAAGATTTTGGAGTATATGGGGTTAGTAATAATATATTTTTTGGACGTTTAGAAGATGGATGTTTAGAAAGTGAATTTTCAGGAAATTTAATTGATATATGCCCTACTGGAGTATTTACAGAAAAAGAAAATAAAAAAAAATATTCTCGAAAATGGGATATTAAATATACTCCGAGTATTTGTCAACATTGTAGTATTGGATGTAATATTAGTATAGGGATTCAATATAAAAAAATGTGTAGTATTGAAAATCGTTTTAATTTTGATATTAATCAACATTTTTTATGTGATTTGGGGCGTTTTGGGTATAGTTATTTAAATAATCAAAAATTTTCAAAATTACCTATATTATTTTCAAATAAGGAAAAAAAAAGAATATTATATGAAGATGCGATAAAATTAATTTTACAATGGAAAAAAAAAAATTTATATAATATTGCCGGGATAGGGTCATCAAGAGCTAGCTTAGAAAGTAATTTTGCTTTATATAATTTAGTAGGAAAAAAAAATTTTTCTTCTGGAATGCCTAAAAAACTACAAAATTGTATTTCTTTGATTACAAAAATTTTAAAAAATAGTGATATTACTATTCCTACTATTTCAGAAATTGAAACATATGATGTTATTTTAATTTTAGGAGAAGATTTAACACAAACAGCTTCTCGTGCAGCTTTAGCTGTTCGTCAAGCTATAAAAAATGTTTTTTTAAGAAAAAAAAATATTAATAATATTGAATCATGGAATTCAGAAGCACTTAAAACTATTTTTCAAAATAAAAAAAATTTTTTATTTATTACAAATACTGATATTACTAAATTAGATGATATTAGTCAATATAGTTATTATGCCCCAGTACATGAACAAGTAAAATTTGGTTGTTTAATTTTAGAGTGTTTACAAGAATTATATTTAAAAAAATCTTTAAATATAAAAAAATATCCTTCAAAAGTAATTGAAATTTCTAAAACTTTAATTCTAGCAAAAAAACCTTTATTAATTTCTGGTTCTAGTAATTTAAATATTTCTTTAATAAAAATCACTTATAATATAGCTCTTTTTTTAAAGAAGAAAAAATTTTTAGTGGGTTTAGCTTTATTTGTATCTTCTGTAAATAGTATTGGGGTTTCTATATTTAATGGAATACCTTTAGAAAGTATTTTTAAAAGAATATTAAAAAGAAAAATTAATTTTTTGATTATTTTAGAGAATGATCTTTCTAGATTTTTTACATCAAAAAAAATAGTTAAAATAATGCAGTTTGTTAAAAATATAATTATTTTTGATCATCAGAAAAATAAAATAACTAAAAATTCTAATATTTTTTTTCCTTGTGCAAATTTTTCTGAAAGTACAGGAACTGTAATAAATTATGAAGCTAGAGCTCAAAGATTTTTTAAAGTTTATAATTATAACATTCATAAGAAAAAAAAAATTCTTTTAGAAAGTTGGAAGTGGATACAAGCTATTAAGAAAGAAGAAACTCAGATTATTACAATTAAGAATTATAAATTAGATCAATTGTTATCAAAATGTATAAATATTTTTCCTGAATTATATTTTTTAAAAAAAGCCTCTCCAAGTTCTTCATATCGTATTTTTCATCAAAAAATTTTACGTTCAACAAAACGTGTTAGTGGATTAACTTCTTCTTTAAATATAAATTCTTCAAAATATTTAAATTCTCAAGATTTAGATTCTATGTTTACTTTTTCGACCGAAGGATCAAATCAAACTGGAGAAGATTTTTCGCATATTCCTTTTTCGTGGGAACCTCGTTGGAATTCTTTACAATCTTTTTATAAATCTAAAGCATATTCTTTAAAAAAAAAACTAAAAAATAAAAATGGAAGTTTGTTATTTTCTCATATGAAAAAAGATTTTAATTTTATGTTACCATTTTTTTCAAAAATTTCTTCGTCTTCTCAAATTTCTAAAAAATTTATAATAATACCTTATTATAAATTGTTAGGAAGTGAAGAAATAAGTCAAAATTCTTTTGAAATTAAATGTATTAATATGAAGAGTTATATAGTTTTAAATTTTTTAGACAGTTTATTATTAGAATTAAAAAAAAATGATTGGATAGAATTTACAATCTTATCTAAAAAATTTAAATTTCCTATTTTATTATCAAAAAAAATTAATTCTGGGTATATTGGATTTCCTATTGGTATTTTAAATTTACCAATTTCTTTTATTGGACGGAGAATTTCAAATTTTAAAAAGGTGATAAAGAAATGATTTTCTTTAGTATATTAACAAATTTTCTGTATAAATTTTTTATAATTTTTATAGTTTTGATATGTATAATTTTTTGTGCTTCGATGTTAAGTATTGTTGAAAGAAAATTTTTAGCTTATTTTCAAAATCGTATTGGTCCGAATCGAGTTGGATGGAACGGATGGCTTCAATTATTAGCAGATGGTATAAAAATTTTATTTAAAGAAGATTGGATTCCTCCCTTTAGTGATCAGTATATTTTTTGTATTGCTCCTTTAATTTCTTTTTTGACATTGTTATTTGTATTATTTACTATTCCAATAAAAAAAAATTTTTTTATTGTAGATTTAAATATTGGTATATTATTTTTTTTTATGATGACTTCAATTTCTGTTTATGGAATTTTATTAGCAGGTTGGTCTAGTCAAAATAAATATTCTTTATTAGGTGCAATTCGAGCTTCTGCTCAAATGTTAAGTTATGAAATTTTTTTAGGTTTATCTACAATGGGAGTAATTGCTCAATCTGGTTCATTTAATTTAATAAAAATTATTAATAGTCAAAAAATAATATGGAATGTTATACCTCAATTTTTTGGCTTTATCACTTTCTTTATTGCAATTTTAGCAATTTGTCATCGACATCCTTTTGATCAACCAGAATCAGAACAAGAATTGTCTGATGGATATCATATTGAATATTCAGGAATGAAATTTGGAATGTTTTTTATTGGTGAATATATTTCAATGATTACTGGTGCTTCTATGATTACAATTTTATTTTTTGGCGGTGGAAATGGTCCTATTTTTCCTGAATATGTTTGGTTTATTTTAAAAACTTTTTTTTGTATATTATTTTTTATTTTATGTCGAGCTTCTTTACCTCGCCCTAAATACATTCATGTTATGAAATTTAGTTGGAGAATATGTTTACCATTAACATTATTAAATTTATTTTTTACTGCTTTTTTTATTTTATATTTTAAAAAATAATTAAGGAAATTTATGTTTATTAAAATTTTTTTTTTACAAATATATAGTCAGATTCGTAGTTTATATTTAATATTTTGTAATATTTTTCAAGCTTCTGAAACTCGATTATATCCAGAAGAATCTTTAAAATTATCTTCAAGATATAGAGGTAGAATTGTATTAACTCGAACTAAAACTGGAGAAGAACGTTGTGTAGCATGTGGTTTATGTGCCGCTGTATGTCCTGTTTCTTGTATTTCATTACAGAAAACTGAAGATAAGACTGGTCGCTGGCGTTCTGAATTTTTTCGTATTAATTTTTCTAGATGTATTTTCTGTGGTTTATGTGAGGAAGCTTGTCCTACTTTAGCAATTCAATTAATTCCAGATGTAGAATTAGGTGATTATGAATATAAAAATTTAATATATGAAAAAAAAGATCTTTTAATTTCTGGAACTGGAAAATATGACGATTATGATTATTATAGCTTTTCAGGAGTTACTTTAAAAAAAACAAAAATTAAAAAATTTTTTCATAAAAAAAAAAATGTAGATATAAAATCTTTATTACCATAATTAAATATGAGGATTTTTTTATGAATTTTTTATTTTATTTTTTAACTTTTTTTTCTATTTTTTTTACAGTATTAGTATTATACGTTCGTCATCCAATGTATATGTTATTATTTTTTATTTTATCTTTATTTTCTATTTCTGGAATATTTTTTTTAATTGGGGATTTTTTTGTTGGAGCAATAGAAATTATTATTTATGCTGGAGCTATTATGGTTCTTTTTTTATTTATTTTAATGTTAATTAATATAAAAAAAGAAAGTAAAAAAAAAATTTTCAAAAGAAAAAAAATTTTATATTATATAATTTTAATTATTTTTTTAGTGTGTTTTTTTTGTTATAACATATTTTTTTTATTAAATTATTGGAATATAAAATTTTTTTATAAAACTTTTTCTTTAAAAAGTATTGGTATTTATTTATTTCGTAAACATCTTTATATAGTAGAATTATCTTCGTTAATTCTTTTTACAGCAACAATTTTAGTATGTTTTTTTATCACAATATATAAAAAAAATTTATTAATTTCTAAACAGGATAAATAAAACAAATGATTTCATTATATAATAGTATTTTTTTTTCCTTAATATTATTTTTCTTAGGATTTATCTCTTTAATTATACGAAGAAATTTTTTTTTTATGTTAATTAGTTTAGAGATTATGACTAATTCTATTGCATTTTTATGGGTGATAGTAGGAAAATATTGGGGAAATATTGAAGGTCAAATTATGTATATAGTAATTGTTACTATAGCAGCTTCTGAAGCTAGTGTAGCTTTAATGATAATGTTGAATATTTATCAAAAATATAAAACATTGAATATTAATAAATTAAGTGAGAATAATAAATGATATTTGTGCCTTTAGCTGTTTTGTTTCCTTTTATAAGTTTTTTATGTTTAATTTTTAATCAAAATTTTTATTCAAAAAAAAATGTTTGTATAATTGGAGTATTTTTTGTTTTTTTGTCATTTTTATGTTCCTTAAAAATTATTTTTTTTTTATATTTTAATCCTCATATAATAAAAATTCCATTATGGACGTGGTTAAAATATAAGCAATTTAGTATCAATTTTAATTTTGTTTTAGATCGGAAAGTTTCATTATTAATTAGCATGGTGACATTAGTTGGATTTTTAGTAAATATTTTTTCGATTTGGTATATTCGTAAAAAAGATAATATTTCGAAATATTTTGCATATACAAATTTGTTTATTACTTGTATTGAAATTTTAATTTTATCTGATAATTTATTATTAATGTATTTTAGTTGGGAAGCTGCTGGATTTTGTTCATATTGTTTAATAGGATTTTATTCTGATAATATTAAAAATGGATATTCTGCATTAAAAGCTTATTTATTAACACGTTTTTCCGATTTTTTTTTATTGATAGCTATATTTTTAATTTTTTATAAATTTCATAATTTAAATTTTTTAGTATTAAAAAATATTTTTTTGAAAAATAATTTTATTTTTAAAAATTCTTTTTACAATAATAGTATTGCTTTATTTTTATTATTAGGAGCAATTGGTAAATCAGCTCAAATTCCATTCCATGTTTGGTTATTAGATGCAATGGTTGGTCCTACACCAGTATCTGCTTTGATACATGCAGCTACTATGGTGACAGTAGGAATTTATTTAATTATGAAAACTTTTTATTTTTTCATAATTTCTCCTTATATTTTAAATTTTATGACTTGTATTGGTATTATTACTTTATTATTTTCTAGTTTTACTGCAATTTTCCAAAACAGTTTAAAAAAAATTTTAGCATATTCTACTATTAGTCAATTAGGTTATATTTTTGTAGCATTAGGTCTTAAAAATATTCAAGTTGCTTTTTTACATTTATTTTTTCATTCTTTTTTTAAATCTTTATTATTTCTTTCTGCTGGTTCTATAATAAAATTAATGAATTATGAACAAAATATTTTTAAAATGAGAATTTCATATAAAAAAATTAAAATTATTTATTTTAGTTTTTTAATTGGTTGTTTGTCATTGTGTTCTTTTCCTTTTTTAACTTCTAGTTTTTATAGTAAGGAAAAAATTTTATATTTAGCTTGGAATTCTAAAAATTTTTGTTTGTTTTTTTTATTATTATTAGGTATTTTTTTTACGAGTGTATATACATTTCGTATGTTTTTAAATGTTTTTCATATGAATATTTCAAAAAAATTTTTATTTAAAAAAAATAGTGTTTTTCAAAATATTCCATTAATTATATTAAATATTTTGTGTTTTTCAGAAATATATTTTATAGTTCAAAAATTTTTATATCCAAAAATGTTTTTTTCAGAATTTTGTTTTTTTTCATTCTATATTATGTTTTTTTCATTTTTTGTTTCTTTTTTAGGATTTTTTTTAGTATATTTTTTTTATATAAATCCTAAAAATTCATTTTTTATTTTTTTACAAATTTTTTATCAAAAAACAATACAAAAAATTGTTTTAAAAGATTGGTATTTACAATTTTTTTATGAAAAAATTTTTTTTTATATTTATGAAAGTTGTTTTATTAAAATTAAAAAAAAAAAATTAGAAAAATTTTTTAATATTTTTTCTTATATTATTTTTTTTTTAAATAAAAAATTTTTGAAAATAGAACAAAAAAATATGTTTGGGTATTTTGGAGTATTAATAACTTTTTTATTCATAATTTTTTTTATATGTTTTATTAATAGTTTTTATTTATTTAATAGATTTTAAAATAATATATAAGAATTTTTTCTTTTTTAATTAAAAAATTTTAATAATTATTATATTTTTTATAAGTTTTAAATAAGATTAGGAGTTTTTTAAAATGTTGTTACTTTTTTTTATTTTTGTACCTTTCTTTGGTGCAATTTTTTGTTTATTCTTTTTAAGAATATCTAGTAGATTTCCTATAATTTTAACATTTTTTATTTCTTGTAGTTGTTTGTTATTATCTTGTTTAATATATTATAAAAAATTTTTTGTATTAACTGTTGGAGAAAGAAAAAATTTATATTTATTAGAATATTGTCATAAATGGATTCCAGAATTTGGTATTACGTTTCATTTTAGATTAGATGGTTTGTCATTATTAATGATTATTATGACTTCTTTTTTAAGTTGTATTGCTGTTTTGTGTGATTGGCGTAAAAAATATAAAAATTCTGGATTATTTTATTTTTTATTCTTATTAATATTATGTAGTTTATTAGGATGTTTTATATCTGAAGATTTATTTTTATTTTTCTTTTTTTGGGAATTGTCAATTTTTCCTGTATATTTTTTAATTTTATTATGGGGCGATAAAAATCTTGACATTAAATTTTTACATTATACTTTAAAAAAGTTTCTTATTTATGCTCATATATCTAGTGTACTGTTATTAATATCTATCTTATATTTAGTACAAATATATTATGAACAAACTGGATTATTAACTTTTGATTATTTGATTTTGAATAAAGTAATTTTATCTCAAAAAATAGAATTTTTATTAATGTTAAGTTTTTTTTTATCTTTTATTATTAAAACTCCTCTTTTTCCTTTTTTAGATTGGTATTCTGAAATTCAGATATGCGCTCCAACCAGTGGTTCAATAAATATTTTATATTTTTTATTAAAAGTTTCTCTTTATGGGTTTTTACGTTTTAATTTATATATGTTGTCACAACATAGAGTTTTGTTTTCTAAAATTGGGATTTTTTTAAGTATAATAACAATTTTATATAGTATTAATAAAATTTTTACGTTAAAAAATATAAAAACAATTATTATATATTTATCTGTTATACATATTGCTATTATTTTTTATTCTTTAAATTATTTAAATAATTTTTCTTTACAAGGATCTGTTTTGTCTCTTTGTTCTTATTCTTTAACTACTGCTGCTTTATTTATGTTATTAGGATTTTTAAAAGAATATTATCAGACAAATAATTTTTTAGTATTTAAAAATATTTCTAAAGTTCTATCTAAATTTTCGTCTTTTTTCTTTTTTTTTATTTTTTCAAATATAGGTCTTCCCGGAACAGGTAATTTTAGTGGAGAAATTTTAATGTTTTTAGGATCATTTTTTTTTTCTCCTATCTTAACTACATTTATAATTTTTAGTTTATTATTTTTATCAGGTTTTTTACTATATATTATAGTACAAACATATTATGGATCTTACAAAATTATAAAAATTTTTAAACAATTTACTTTTCTTACATACTTAATATTATTTTTCATAATTTTTTTGATTTTTTTTATTGGTTTATTTCCTTGTATAATTTTAGATCTTTCAGAATATTGGATAGATTGTATATATAAAAAAAATTTATTTTTTATTAAGAAATAAGGTTAAAGAAATGATATTAGATAGTTTAAAAAATTTTATACCAATTTTTTCTATTTTTGTTTTGATGTTTTCAATTATAATAATTTTGTTAAATAAATCATTTTATAAAAATTTTTTAATAAATTATTATATTGTTTTAATAAGTTTAGTTTTTTGTTTTAGTTTTTTATTTTTTTCAGATTATAAAATTTTTTTATGTTTGTCTAAATTTATTATTTATGATGATTATTCGAGAATTTTTTTTGGTTTATTATATATTTCGGGTTTTTTTTCTTATTTTTTTTTATATCATTTTTCTATTTTATCTAATGAAGAAAAAGATGAATGTTGTTTATTGCTTTTAATTTCTATTTTAGGCGGAATTCTTGTAGGATTATCAACTAATATTATATTATTTATTATGGGATTAGAACTATTATTTTTACCTTTGATTGGATTAATAAATTTTTCTAATACATCTTATAGTTTAATTGTATCTTTAAAATATTTTTTTATTTCTATATTAATGACTTTGTTATTATTATTGGGATTTTCTTTATTATATTTAATTTTTGGTAATTTAAAAATTTTTTCAATTTTTTTATATTTTTTTTCGGGTTTAAATTTTTTTACATATTTCTTAATGATAATGAGTATATTATTAATAATTTTTTCTTTATTTTTTAAATTATCTTTATTTCCTTTTCATTTTTTTATTTTAGATATATATAAGTATGTTTTTTCTCCTATTTTAATATATTATTCGGTAGCTTCTAAAATTTCTATAGTATTATTTTTAGTTCGTTTTTTTTCTAAAATTTATTATTTAAGAAATGTTTCTATTTTGTATCAAATATTATTTTTTGTTTTAATGATTTCTATTTTTTATGGAAATTTTATGGCGTATTTTCAGAAAAATATTAAAATTGTATTAAGTTATACTTCAATTTCTCAAATAGGAATTATTTTAATGATATTGTTAAATAATCCTTTTTTAAGTCAAATTTTTCCAGAATTTTTAATAGGTGTTATGAGTTATATTTTAGGTATTATATGTTTTTTTAGTATTTTAAGTATTATTGAGTATTTTCAAATTACACAAAAAAAATTATTAATAGATAGTAATTCTTTAATTGGATTATTTTGGTATTCTCCTTTTTTAGGTAGTGCTTTAGTTGTTTTATTTTTTTTATTTTCTGGTTTTCCTTTAACTTTAGGATTTTGGAGTAAATTATATTTATTGCGATTTTCTATACATGAGAATTTATGGTATTTATTAGGATTTTTAGGAATAAGTAGTTTTTTTAGTATTTTTTGTTATTTACCTTTTTTAAAAAATATTTTTATTTATCCTATTAATTTAAATGAATTTTATATTAAAAAAAAATTTAAAATTTCATTTATTTTTTTAATAATAATTTTCTTTTTAATATTTTTTTTAATTTTTTTAGGGTTTTTTCCATTTTCTTTTATATATATATTTTTTTTAAAAAAAATATAATATTTTTTTATTATATTTTTTTAGTATAAATTTTTTATTATATAAAATATTTTTATCTCTCAAATATTTTTTTGAGAGATTTTATTGCTCAAATTATTTTAATATTAAAAATTTTTTATGTAATGTATTTAAATTTTATAAAGATTTTTCAAACATTTCGGAGATAGATTTTTCTTGATGTATTCTTCTGATAGCTTCCGCTAATAAAGGAGCTACAGTTAAGGTACGTATATTTTTTAATTTTTTTATTTTTGAAGATAATGGAATAGTATTGCATACTATTATTTGGTCAATTTTAGATTTTTTTAAATTTTCTATTGCGTTTCCTGAAAATACAGGATGTGTAGCATAAGCAAAAATTTTTTTTGCTCCTTTTTTTTTTAATTCTTCTGAAGCTTGATATAATGTAGAACTAGTATCAATCATATCATCTATTAAAATACAGTTACGATTTTTTACATTTCCAATAATGTTCATTACTTGAGCAACATTAGTTGCAGGTCTTCTTTTGTCAATAATAGCAATATCAGAATTTTTTAACAATTTTGAAATTTCTCTAGCACGTATAATTCCTCCAATATCAGGTGATATAATAATTGGTTTAGATAAACCAATTTTTAAAATATCTTTTAATAATATAGAACTACCAAACATATTATCTATTGGTATATCAAAGAAACCTTGTATATGTTCGGCATGTAAATCTATTGTTAAAATATGATTGATACCTACATTAGATAATAAATTTGCTATTACTTTTGCTGTAATTGGTACTCTAGAAGAATGTATTCTACGATCTTGTCTTGCGTATCCAAAATATGGAATCACAGCTGTAATTTTACGAGCTGATGCTCTTTTTAAAGCATCCGCTATAATAATTAATTCCATTAAATTATCATTTGTAGGAGCACATGTAGATTGAATTAAAAAGATATCATTTCCTCGAATATTTTCGTTAATTTGAACACTAATTTCTCCATCACTAAATTTACTAACTTTTGATTTTCCTAAATGTATGTTTAAACATTTAGAAATATTTTTTGCTAATTCAGGAATTGAATTACCAGTAAACAATTTTATTTCTGACATATTAGAACCATGAATTTAATTAATAAAATAGAAAAAATAATATTTTATATTTTTTCTTTTTTTTTTAAAAAAATAAAAGAAAAAATTTAATATTGTGTTTTTTTTAAAAAAAAATAAATATTGAGATTTCAGGATTTTAAAATATTTTTTTTGTAACATAAAAATTTATTGTATATCAAAGAAAATTGTAGCATATTTAAAATATAATTTTTATTTTTTCAAAAAAATATATAAAATTTAAAATTTATAATTTTTTAGTGTAATCTTTTTTTTAAAAAATATATAATAAAAATTTCTTTTACATATATTGAATTTTAAGTTATATTATTATAATTTATATTTTCTAAAATTTTTTTAAGATTTTTTAAGATATAAAATATATAGAAAATTAATATTTTATTGTATTGAATAGGATATATAATTTTTATGAATAAGTCTATAATAGAAAAATTAGAAAATTTATCTAAACGTTATAAAAAATTAGATAAATTATTAAAAAATAATTATATGAAATTAACACGTCATGAATATACTAAATTTTCTAAAGAATACGTAAATTTAACTTTTTTATATGAAAAATTTATACTTTGGAAAAAATCTTTAGAACAAATTAAACAAACTAAAATATTATTAAATGATTCTGAATTATCAGATTTAGCTCAAAAAGAATTAATTGTTTTAAAAAAAACTCGAAATCAATTATCTTCTCAAATTAAGTCGCTTTTAATTCCAATTGATCCTCAGGATATTCGTAGTTGTTATATTGAGATTCGTGCCGCTACAGGAGGTAATGAAGCCGCTATATTTTCAGGAGATTTATGTAAAATGTATTTACGTTATTCTGAATCTCAAAAATGGAAATCAGAAGTCATAAGTCAACATATAGGTGAACATGGTGGATATAAAGAAATTATTTTAAAAATTATAGGAAAAGGAGCTTGTGGAAAATTAAAATTTGAATCGGGAGGTCATCGTGTACAAAGAGTTCCCAAAACAGAATCTCAAGGACGTTTGCATACTTCTTCGTGTACAGTTGCAGTATTACCAGAATTTAAAAAATTTAAAGAAGTTATTTTAAATTTTTCAGATTTAAAAATTGATACTTTTAGGTCTTCTGGTGCGGGAGGGCAACATGTAAATACTACAGATTCAGCAGTTAGAATTACACATCTTCCTAGTGGATGCGTTGTAGAGTGTCAAGATGAACGTTCTCAACATAAAAATAAAGAAAAAGCTTTAGGAGTATTAAGTTCAAAAATATATTCTGAAAAATTACGTCAAGAACATAAAAAAAATTCTTTACTTCGTAAAAGTTTGTTAGGTACTGGAGAGCGTTCTGATAGAAATCGTACGTATAATTTTCCACAAAATCGTGTAACAGATCATCGTATTAATTTAACTTTATATAGATTAGAAGAAATTTTATCAGGAAAATTAGATTTGTTAATTAATCCTCTTTTACAAGAGTATCAAGCAGATATTTTGTTAAAACTTTAATATTGAAGGAAATATTTTATGAAAATTGTAGAATGGTTAAAATATTCTAAAAAATTTTTAAAATTTAGTTCTAGTCCTCTTTTAGATGCTCATATTATTTTAAAACATATTTTGAAATTAACTACAATAAAATTCATTTTATTATCAGAAAAAAAAAAATTACAAATACTGAATTTAAAAATTTAGATATTTTGTTAAGACGTAGAATGTTAGGAGAACCTATTGCATATTTAATAAATCAAAAAGAATTTTGGTCATTAAAATTTTATGTAGATGCTAATGTTTTAATTCCACGTCCAGATACAGAATTATTAATTCAAGAAGTATTAAAAAAAGTACAGAATTCTTCTTTAAAGATTTTAGATTTAGGAACTGGTAGTGGTGCTATTGCTATATCTTTAGCATTAGAATGCCCGTATTGCAGAATTTATGGTGTTGATAATAATTTAAAGATTCTTCAAATAGCTAAAAAAAATTCTATATTTTTGAAAGCCAACAATGTTCAATTTATATATAGTGATTGGTTTTTAAATTTGTATAAAAAAAAATTTCATATTATTGTATGTAATCCTCCATATTTATCAATCTTACGTTTTAAAAATTTAAGATCACATTTATTATATGAACCATATTCTTCATTAGTTGCGGGAGATTCAGGTTTAGAAAGTATTCAAATAATTTTAAATAATGCTCCTAATTATTTATATAATCGTGGATGGTTTTTTTTAGAGCATTGTTTTAAACAAACTTTAGCAGTAAGACATTTTTTTAAAAAAAACAATTTTTCTTTTGTAAAATCTTATATAGATGAGAGTGGTCGTTACCGGATTACTCAAGGAAGATTTTATTATTAATTAAAAATTTAAAATTTTTATAATATACTTTATTAGATTTTAAGTTTTTAATATTTTTTTTAAAGAAAATAAATATTTGGAAAATATATGATAGATTTTAAAAAAATTGATTTTTCTAGTATATCCATGTTTGAAATTATAGTAGACGTTATGTCTGAAATTAAAAAAAATTTTTTAAAAAATTTAGTAATAGATTCGATGAATCAAAAAATTTTTGAAATAAAAGATTTAGTTACTGAACAAAAAATTTTATTAAAAAAAATTAAAATTATTTTAAAATTTTTTTATAAAATTTGGAAATTTCGAGAAGTAGAAGGTAAACATAAGATTTCTGAAATTTTATGGTTTGATAATGTATTTAAAAATCTTCAAGGTACTTCTTTTTCTTTAGGAATTATTTTATTACATTTTTTTTTTTATTTTAATTTACCTGTATATCCTGTATTATTTCCAACTCAATTAATTTTAAGAGTTGAAGAAGATAAAGAAAGTTATTATTTTATAAATCCTTTTAATGGAGATTTTTTAAATTCTCATATCTTAGATGCTTGGTTAAAAGGAAATGTAAGTCCAACTTCACAATTATCTTTATCTAATTTAAAAATTTCTAAACCTGTAAAAATTATTCAAAAATTATTAAATATTTTAAAAATTGCATTAATTGATGAAAAAAAAATGGATCTTTCGTTAAAAGTTAGTGAAATTTTATTAAAATTATATCCTAAAGATCCTTATGAAATTCGTGATAGAGGGTTAATATTTTCTCAATTAGATTGCCATCATGTTGCTTTAAAAGATTTAATATATTTTGTAGAGAATTGTCCAGAAGATCCGATTAGTGAAATTATTAAATCTCAAATACGTACTATTGAAAGAAAAATTATTCTTTTTCATTAAATATTTTTTAAAAAAAAATGTATATGGAAATATATTTTTTAAAAATTAAAAAGAAAATTTTTTATATATTAATATAAAATTTAATAGGATAATTTTGTGAAAAAAAAAAAGATTTTGGTTTTAAATTGCGGAAGTTCTACTATTAAATTTTCTATTTTTGATGTTGAAGAAAAAATTTTTTGTTTGATAGGAATAATAGATAATTTAGGAACAAAAAATGTATGTGCTATTTGGAAAATTTTTAATAATAGCGAAGAAAAATTTTTTTTTCAAAAAAATCTTTCTTATGAAAAAAGTTTGAAATTTATATTTGAGTTATTAAAAAATAAATTTTTTGAATATTATAGAAATATTATTGGTATTGGTCATCGTGTAGTGCATGGAGGAGATAAAATTTTTAAAACTGAACAAATTACTTCTAAAATTTTAAAACAAATTAAATTGTCAATTAATTTTGCTCCTTTACATAATCCTAAAAATATTCTTGGTATTGAAAGTTCTTTGAAATTTTTTCCACATTTATCTTTATGTAATTTTGCTGTTTTTGATACTATGTTTCATCAAACTATTCCAAAAGTATCTTTTTTATATGCGATTCCATATTTTTTTTATAAAAATTATAAAATTCGTCGTTATGGAGCGCATGGTATTAATCATTTTTATGTGACAAAAAAAAGTGCATTATTATTAAAGAAAAATATAAATACAATAAATTTAATTAGTTGTCATTTAGGAAGTGGCGCTTCTATTACTGCGATTCGTAATGGAAAATCAATTGATACTTCTATGGGTTTAACTCCATTAGAAGGTTTAATTATGGGGACGCGATGTGGAGATATAGATCCATCTATTATTTTTTATATGTATGAAATCTTAGGATTTTCAATTTTAAAAATTAAAAAAATATTAACTTATAAATCTGGTTTATTAGGCATAAGTGAATTAAGTAGTGATTTTAGAATATTAGAAAAACAATATAATATTAATATGAAAATAAAATTTGCTATTAAAAGTTTTTGTTATCGTATTTCAAAATATATTTCTAGTTATATGGTTGCATTAAAAGGTAAATTACATGCTTTAATTTTTACTGGTGGTATTGGAGAAAATTCATCATTTATTAGAAAAAAAATTATTAAAAAAATACATTTTTTAGGATTTAAATTAGATGTTGTAAAAAATGTAAAAAGAAATTTTCTTTATTATCATAGTATCCATAAAAAAAATAGTATACCTATTTTTGTTATTCGAGCTAATGAAGAAAAAATGATAGCAGAAGAGACGTTAAGATTTTTATAATTTTTAAATTAATATGGTTGATGTATGAAAATTAAAGTTTTAAAAAAATTTAAAGAATTTTTAAAAAAAAAAGTTCAAAGAAATAAAAAAGTTATTATTTTTCCTGAAAGTTATAATAAAAAAATTTTACAGGCAGTATCTATTTGTATAAAATTTAAATTAATGCAGTGTGTTTTAATAGGTAATAAAACTAAAATTTTTTTTTTAGCTCATTCTTTAAATATTTTTTTAGGAAATAATATAAAAATTATTTCTCCTGAAAAAATATATTTAAAATATGTAGATCGTTTAGTTTTTTTACGAAAAAAAAAAGGCATGAATGTAGAGTTAGCAAAAAAAATATTGTTCAATAATTATATTATTTTATCAATTATGATGTTAGAAAATAATGAAGTAGATGGAGTAGTTGCTGGAATTGAGCATACAACTGATGAAATAATTCGACCTGCATTACAAATTTTACAAATTTTTAAAAAAAATTCTTTTGTATCTTCTATGTTTTTTATGTTATTACCTACAAAAATTTTATTATATGCAGATTGTGCATTAAATATTAATCCTAATATTTTAGAATTATCTCAAATTTCTATTCAAACAGCAAATACGGCTACTTTAGTAAATATAAAAGCTAAAATTGCAATTTTATCTTATTATACTGGATATTGTAAAAAATACTCTATTAATAAAAAATTAATTCAAGTTATTCACACTGTAAATAAAAATAGACCTGATTTATTAATTGAAGGACCTATTCAATATGATGCTGCTGTTAGTCCTGAAGTATCAAAATTAAAATATCCTAATTCAATTTTAAAAGGAAAAGCTAATGTTTTAATTTTTCCTGATTTAAATTCTGGAAATATTACATATAAAGCTGTGCAGCGTTCTTCTAAAATAATTTCAATAGGACCTATATTGCAGGGTTTAGAAAAACCCGTCAATGATTTGTCACGCGGGTCTTCAGTATACGATATTGTATATACTGCAATGATTACTGCATTGCAAAGTCGTAAAGAGAAATCTTAAAATATAAATATTATATATTTTTTAAATATTTTTTTTATTTATATTTTATATTTTTTATTTTATTTTTTATATATGCCTCTCTTTTTTAGGTAATATTTTTAAAAAAAATATGTGATTTAAATGTTTTAAATGTAAAATTTTATATTTGAAAAATAAATTTTATATTTTTAAAAAAATTTTTAGATTTAAAAGTATTATAATAAAAAATTAAGGGGCATATATGAAGTTTATTATAATTTTGAATTTTTTATATATTTTCATCGCTAACTTTTTGTAAAGCAACAACTTTTTCTTTTTTTGTAGTTCGAATTAAAATTACTCCTTGTGTATTTCTTTTTAAAATTGCAACTTCAGAGACTCTAGTTCTTACTAAAGTTCCAGCGTTTGTAATCATCATTATTTGATCATTTTTTTGTATTGGTAAAGCACCGATGACAACTCCATTTTTAGGAGTGACTTTAATAGAAATAATTCCTTTTGTGGCGCGAGATTTTATAGGAAATTCTTTAATATGAGTTTGTTTTCCGAATCCATTTTCTGTTACAATTAAAATTTTGTCATTTTTTTTAGGAATTAATAAAGACACTACTTGATCATTTTTTTCAATTTTCATTCCTTTAATTCCAGCTGCTGTTCTTCCCATTTTTCTTACTGTTTTTTCTTGAAAATGAACAACTTTTCCTTTAGATGTAAATAACATTACTTGATTCGAACCATTAGTTAAAGAGACTCCAATAAGTTCATCATTTTCTCGTAATTTAATAGCAATTATACCGGAATTTCTTGGTTTTTTAAATTGTGTTAATGTTGTTTTTTTAACATATCCATATGTAGTAGCCATAAAAATATTAAAAGAAGAAGGATATTTAGATAGTGGTAAAATTGTAGTTATTCTTTCAGTTTTATTTAATGGTAAGAGATTTACTATCGGTTTTCCTCGAGCATGTCGACTAGTTTCTGGTAATTGGTATACTTTCATCCAATATATGATGCCACGACTAGAGAAACATAAAATTGTATCATGAGTATTTGTAACTAAGAGACTTTGAATATAATCTTCGGCTTTAGTTTTTGCGGCAGATTTACCTTTTCCTCCTCTTTTTTGAGCATTGTATTCTGTTATAGGTTGATATTTTACATATCCTGAATGTGATAAAGTAACAACGACGTTTTCTTTTGGAATTAAATCTTCCAGCAGTATTTCTGCAGTATTTTTTAAAATTTTTGTTTTTCGTGAATCTGAAAATTGTTTTTTTAAAAGTAATAATTCTTTTTTTATAACTGAAGTAAGTTTGTGAGGAGTAGATAAAATTTCTATTAGTTTATGCGTTTCTTTTTTTAAAAACAAATATTCTTTTTGAATATTTCGATTTTCTAATGTGGTTAATTTATGTAATTTAATTTCTAAAATAGCGTTAATTTGTTTTTCACTAAAAAAATATTTTTCGTAAATTAGTGTGTTTTTTTTGTGTTCATGAAAAGTATGAATATATTTTTTAGAGATTTTCCAGGATATATTTTTTAATTTTATGTTTGCTTCTTTTTTTGTTAGAGAAGTTTTTATAATTTTAATAATTTTATCAATATTAGATAAAGCAATTGTAAAACCTTTTAAAATATGTAGTCTTTTTTTGTATTTTTTTAATTCATATTGAGAACGACGAAAAATTATTTTTTGTCGATGAATAAAAAATTCATGTATAATATTTTTTAAAGTTAAAATTTTTGGTTGTCCGGAACATAATGCGACCATATTAAATCCAAAAGAAATTTGTAAAGATGTTAATGCATATAATTGATTGAGAATTAAATCTGAAATTGCTTCTTTTTTCATTTCAATAACAATTCTCATTCCATCTTTATCAGATTCATCTCTTATTGTAGAGATACCTTCTATTTTTTTATCTTTAATTAATTCTGAAATTTTTTTTATTAATCGTGTTTTATTTACTTGATATGGAATTTCATGAATAATAATAGATTTCTTTTTAGTTTTTGGATTTGTTTCTAAAGAATTTTTAGAACGTATAGAAATTTTTCCTCGACCAGTTCGATAAGCTTCTTCAATACCTGAACATCCATTAATAATACCTGCAGTCGGGAAATCTGGTCCTGGAATAAATTTCATTAATTTTTTTAAAGAAATATTATTATTTTCTATATAAGCTAAACAACCATTAATAATTTCTCGTAGATTATGAGGTGGTATGTTAGTAGCCATACCTACAGCAATACCGGAAGATCCATTAATTAATAAATTAGGTAATTTAGAAGGTAAAATTTCAGGAATTTTTTCTGTACCATCATAATTAGGTAAAAAATTAATTGTATCTTTATCTAAATCACATAACATTTCATGTGCTATTTTAGACATTCTAATTTCAGTATACCTCATAGCGGCAGCAGAATCTCCATCAATTGAACCAAAATTTCCTTGACCGTCAATTAGTGTATAACGTAAAGAAAAAGATTGAGCCATTCGTACGATTGCGTCATATACTGCGGAATCACCATGCGGATGATATTTTCCAATAACATCGCCTACAATTCGAGCAGATTTTTTATGAGGTTTATTCCATTCATTTTTTAATATATTCATAGCAAATAAAATTCTTCTATGCACAGGTTTTAAACCATCCCTAACATCGGGCAAGGCTCGACCAATAATAACTGACATAGCATAATCTAAATATGAATTTTTTAATTCTTTTTCGATGTTGACGGGAGTAATATTTTTAAAATTTTCTTCCATTAATTTTGATTCTCTACAATATAAAGATTTTATTAATAATAAAAAAATTATATCATATTTATTATATTATATAATCAGAGGATTTTATTTATTTTTAAAAAAATATTTTTGTAAAATAAAAACAAAAATCAGATATATGATTTTAGTAATAAAATCTGATTTTTGTTTCTAATTTTTTTTAAAAAATTAATTATTTTTATATATTTTTTTATAAGAAAAGATTTTTTTAATTATTTATATATTTTTTTGTGAGATATTTTTTGATTCCTTGAGTTGAAGCTTTAATACCTATCGCTCCTGGTGTCCAATTTGCTGGACAGACATCACCTGAATTTTCATAAAATTTTAATGCATCAATAATACGAATTAATTCATGAATGTTTCTTCCTATAGGAAGATCATTAATTGATTGATGTCTTATAATATGATTTTTGTCTATTATAAAAGATGCTCTTAATGCAATCCCTAAATTTGGATGTTCAATTCCATAAGCAGTTTGAATAGTACGATTAATATCAGAAATTAAAGGATACTTCATCTTTCCTATTCCACCGTTTTTTAAGGGTGTATTTAACCAAGCTTGATGTGTGTATACGGAATCTATAGATATTCCTAATATACATACATTTCTTTTTTGAAATTCTGAATATAAAATATTAAATTCTAATAATTCTGAAGGACATACAAAAGTAAAATCCATAGGCCAAAAGAATAATATAACATATTTTTTTTTAGTATAATCAAACATATCGAAATTGTGAATAATTTCTTGATTTGGTAATATTGCGGAGGCTATAAAATTAGGGGCTTTTTGTGAAGTTAATATCATTTTTATCCTTAAAATTAATAAAACTAAAAAATTTTTTAAAATTATATAAAATAAATTTTTTGGTATTTTAAAAATATTTTTATAAAATATTTTAGTTTAATAAAAGAAATTTTTTATATTTTTTTTTAAATAAATTATTGTGGTAAATTATTCTATAATTTTTACTATAGCTTTTTGAATAATTTCTTTTTTAATTATATAACCATTTTTTAAAATTTTTATAAGATTTTTCTTATTTTTTTTAGGATTTTGTAGTATTGATTGATCTAAAATTTGATGTATATTTTCATTATATGAAACATTACTTTGATTAATAAGTTCTATTTTCCAGATTTTTAAATTTTTTTGAAAAGATTTTTGAGTTAAATAAATTCCTTTAATAATAGGATTTTTTGTTTTTTTTTTTTCTTTTGCATAATCTAAAAATTCTATAATATTTTGGAGTATAGGATTTAATTTTTTAAAAAAGTTTTTAAATATTGTATTTTTAATAATTGAAATTTCTTTTTTTGTATTTTTTTTAATATTTTCTAGGGTTGCGTAATATCTTAATTTAAGATTTTTTAAATTATTTTTTAAATCTTGAATTTTAGTTTGACATTCTTCTTCTGTTAAAAGATTTTTTTTTTCTTCTTTTAATAAAATTTTTGATTTATCATTTTTTTTTATATCTTTTATGGTTTTTTCTTTTTGTATCATATTTTTATCTTATATAAAATTTATACTGTAGATTTTATAATTGTATTTAGAAAAAATTTTTATATTAAATTTTTTTGATTATATTTTTTTTAAAAAAAAAATATTTTTTTAAAAAAAATATTATTTATATTTTAAAAATTAAAAATTTTTTGGAGCTGGCGGGATTCGAACCCGCGTCCAAAAATATATTATTTTTTTTTGTTCTACATGTTTAGTTTACTTTTTTTTTCATTATCTAAAATTTAGTAAACAAAATTTTAGTAATAAATCTGATTTTTATTTTTTATATTTAGTATTAGAAAACTAAATACTTTTTTCTTGATTTTCTGTAACCTTTTATATTTTTCTTTTTTATACAAGAATAAAGATAAAAAAATAAAAAAGAAAAAAAGGGCTTTATAACAATTTTTAAGCTGCTAAAGCGTATTCCTGTTGTGTATTTGCGAATATAATTATATGGTTTTTTAACGAGGCAAACCAAATCCTCGACATGCTCAAAAAATTTATATATTCTGTCAATTCCAAAACAACCCCTTAATTAATATTAAAAGAATTTTAATATATTTTTAGATTTTACACAATATTTATATTTGTTTTTTAAAAAAAAATTATATAAAATATAAAAATTTTAAAAAAATTTTCATAAAAATATTTATTTTAAGAATATAATTAAATATGTATTATTTTTTATTTAATTTTAATATAATATTTTAAATTTTTTAGTATAATAAATTTTATTATATTTTTTTTAGTAAATATTTATTTTTTATATTTTTTAAATTTTATAGATGGATAGAAAAAATGAAAAAAACTATTGCTCTTATTAAAAATCAAATACAAAAAAATTTAGTTTTATTGTATATGAAAGGTACTCCAGAATGTCCAAGTTGTGGTTTTTCTTCTCAAGTAGTTCAAATTTTGAAAAATTGTAAAATCAATTATACATTTGTTAATGTTTTAGATAATCTGAATATTCGAAAATATTTACCTCAATATTCGCAATGGCCTACTTTTCCACAATTATGGGTTAAAGGAGAATTACTTGGTGGCTGTAATATTATAGTAGAAATGTTTCAAACGGGAGAATTATTAAAAGTTTTTAAAAAATATAATGTTTTAAAGAAAGATTAGATTTTTTTAAAATGATTAATATTAGGTGGCCATCCGCCTAATCTTTTCCAACGATTAACCAATTCACAAAATAATAAAGCAGTTTGTGTGGTATCATATAATGCTGAATGAGCTTGATTTGTGTCAAATGGAATCCCGGATATTTTACAAGCTTTAGCTAACACTGTTTGTCCTAAAATTAATCCACTTAAGGATGCTGTATCAAAAGTTGTAAATGGATGAAATGGATTTTTTGAAATTCCGGTTCTTTCTATAGCAGCCATTAAAAAAGTATGATCAAAATTGGCATTATGTGCTACAATAATAGCTCTTTTGCAGTGATTTTTTTTAATTTCTTGATGAACTAATGTAAAAATTTTTTTTATTGCTTTATATTCACTGATTGCGCCTCGTAATGGATTAAAAGGATCAATTTTATTAAAAGCTACAGATTCGGCTTGTATTAGTGACCCTTTAAAAGGTTGGATATGAAAATGTAATTTTTCGTCTGGTTGTAACCATCCATTTTCATTCATTTTTAATGTAATAATAGCTATTTCTAATAATGCATCAGTTTGAGCATGAAATCCAGCACTTTCAATATCAATTACTACAGGAAAAAATCCTCTAAATCTATAACATAATGAAAATTTTTTTTCATTTTTTATTGGCATAATTTTCTCTTTTTTATATTTTTTTTTTAAAAAAAATAATTATATATATTTAATGTATTTTAAAGAATTTTTAAATATAAAAAATATTTTATAAATTTAATATTATATTTCTTAGTATAAATCATTTTTTCAAAATCTAGATATATTTTAAAAAAAATTTATAAAGATTCTAAATATTATGTTAATTTTATTTTTGTATAATAATTTTAAATTTAATATTAATAAAAAATTAATAGTATTATATTTTATGAAATATCATATAATATAATTAAAATATATTTTTTAATTTAAAAAAATATTTTTCATTAATATAATTTTTTATTTAATTTTTTAATATTTTTAAATAAATAAAATTTAAAAAATAATTTAATATATTATATGAAGTATGTTTTATTTTTTAAAATTAATCATTAATTTTATATAAAATTGCTTAAATTTTATTTATTAAAAATATATAAAAAAGAGTTTTATAATTTTTTAATTATAAATATTTTTATAATTTTTTAAGATGTATTTAAATTTTTAAAAATTTTGGATGAAAAAGGTTTATTATTGAAAGACATTAAAATGATTGTAGGATTAGGAAATCCTTTAAAAAAATTTAAAAATACCCGACATAATATTGGAACTTTTTTTATATATTATATTTCAAAATTTTATCATGTTTCTTTAATTTTTAACAAAAAATTTTCAGGTTATACGGGAACATTAATATTAAATAATCATAAAATTCATTTATTTATTTCTGATAGTTTTATGAATATTAGTGGCATTTCTGTTTTTTTATATGCAAATTTTTATAAAATTCTTCCAGAAGAAATATTAGTTATTCGTGATGAATTAGATTTAAAACCTGGTAGTTTGATAGTAAAATATAGTCAAGGTCATAATGGACATAATGGGATGAGAAATATTTTACAAATTTTTTCGAAAAATCATTTTTTTTTACAAATGCATATTGGAATAGGTCGTCCGATATTTAAAAGTGAGATTTGTTCATATGTTTTAAAATATCCAACTTCTTTAGAAATAAAAAAAATTGATAGTGTTATTAATAAATTTTTACCTTATTTATCTAATTTGATTTTTGGGAAATTATTAAAAACATCAAAAAAATTTTTTTTATCAATTTAAAATTTTTTAAAAAATATAAAAAAATATTCATAAAATCTTCTAATTGAGAAAATATCGTGGGTTTAAAATGTGGAATTGTAGGATTACCAAATGTTGGAAAATCTTTATTTTTTAATTTAATTACTGAATCAGAAGTAGCTTCAAAAAATTTTCCTTTTTGTACTATCAAACCTAATATTGGTTATTCTATTATTTTTGATCAGAGAGTTGAAGATATTTTTAAGATTATTCCTTCAAAAAAAAAAATTTTTTCTTATCTTGAAATTTATGATATTGCTGGATTAGTTAAAGGAGCTTCTCAAGGAGAAGGATTAGGTAATCATTTTTTAGATAATATAAAAAAAACAGATGCCATTATTCATGTGGTAAGATGTTTTGTGGATGAAAAAATTACTCATATTTATGGAAGAATTGATCCAATAAAAGATATTGAAATTATTAATATAGAATTATTATTAGCGGATTTATCTCTTTGTAAAAATTTATTATTTCAAGTTAAAAAAAAAGTTTTAGAAAATAAAAATTTTGAAGAAAAAATTAAAAAAATATTAAAACGTTGTTATTCTTGTTTAAAATCTGGAATTTTTTTATTTTTATTAAAATTTACAAATTTTGAATTGAATATCATATCTAGATATGGTTTTTTAACTTTAAAGCCTACAGTATATCTTTTAAATATTTCAGAAGATAGAAAGAAAAACGTTTGTTTAAAAAAAGTATTAAGCTTTATTAAAAAATTAAAATGTTTTTCTATAAAAATTAAATTATTTTTAGAAAAATTAGAAAATCAAAAAAATTTAAATAATTTTAAAAAAAAAGATTTGAGTTTTAAAAAATATAATAATTCTTTAAAAAAGATTGTACGTATAGGATATAAATTATTATTTTTAAAGACTTTTTTTACTGTAGGTATTAAAGAAATAAAAGCGTGGACTATTCATATTGATGCTACAGCAAAAGATGCTGCACATATGATACATAGTGATATTGGAAAAGGATTTATACGGGCTGAAATTATTTCTTATCAAGATTTTATTAAATATAAGGGTAAAAATGGTGCTAAAAAATTCGGAAAGTTACGTTATGAAGGTAAAAAATATATTTTAAAAGATGGTGACATTGTTAATATTTTATTTCATATATAAATTTTTTATTTTTTAGAGAGACATAATTCACCTGTCTCTCTAAGAATAATTATTTTTTTAAAATTTTTCTAATAAAATTTTTTTTAATTTTTCAAAATTAGGTTTCATGAAATGAGATAACATTTTTTTTTTATTGTATTTTTTTAAAATTTCAGGTAATTTTAAATTTATTTTTAAAATATTTTCTACAATATTTTTAAATTTTGTTGGATGAGCTGTACCAAAAAATAAGCCATAATCTGTTTTTTTAATTTTTTTTTTTAATAAATAATATGCAATTGCGGCATGTGGTTCTGAAATATATCCTAAATTATATAATTTTTTTAATGTATTTTTAGTATTTCTTTCTGAAACACTTCCGTATTTAAGTGATTTTAGTGACCATTTTTTTTTTAGAAATAATTCTTTTACACGAGGCCAATTATTAGGGCGACTAATATCCATTGCATTTGAAATGGTAGAAATTGTTTTTTTAGGATTCCAAATTCCAGTTTTTAAAAAATTAGGAACTGTATTATTAGAATTTGTTGCAGCAATAAAATTTTTGATTGGTAATCCTAAAGATTTAGCTAATAATCCTGCTGTTAAATTTCCAAAATTTCCACAAGGAACTGAAATAATTAATTTTTTATGGTATTCGAAGGGAGTTTTTGAAAATGCTTCAAAATAATAGCAAATTTGAGCTAATAATCGACTGATGTTAATGGAGTTTGCGGAAGTTAATATAATTTTTTTTTTTAAGTCTTGATCATTAAATGCTTTTTTTACAAGATTTTGACAATCATCAAAACTTCCATTAATTGCAATAGTATAAATATTATTTCCTAACGTACAGAATAATTTTTCTTGAAGTGTGCTTATTTTTTTGTTTGGATATAATATGATTACTCTTATGTTTTTCATTTTATAAAAAGCATGCGCCACAGCGGCTCCTGTATCCCCTGAAGTTGCTGTTAAAATGGTCATAGGAGTATTTTTAACATTTAAAAATTGTAATATATTTGCCATGAATCTCGCTCCAAAATCTTTAAAAGCTAAAGTTGGACCGTGAAATAATTCTAAACATGCTATATTTTTTGAAATAGATTTTAAAATTGGTTTTTGAAATGAAAAAGATTTTTTTACAATATTTTTTAGATCTTTTGAAGAAATTTCGTCATGAAGAAAATAAGATAATATTTTTGTACTACGATCAATGAAATTTAGGTTCATAAGATCTGTTAATGTTTGAGTATTTAATTTTGGGAGTTCTAAAGGAAAAAATAATCCTTGTTTTTTTCCTAAACCTAATTGAACTGCTTTTGAAAAAGATACTTCTTCATGAGAATCTTTTAAATTGTATAATCTCATTAATTTTACCTTAGTTGTATTGCGCCATTATTATTAATTTTACAAATATATACAAATCCTTTTTTATTTTCTAAAAAATTTTTTTTTAACCATATTTGGGAGATTTCTGCGATTTCAGAATTATTACAGATTGAAAAAATTGTTGGTCCAGATCCAGAGATATGACATGTTTTAGCTCCTATTTTTAAAAGATTTTTTTTAACAATATCAAATTTTTTTAAGAGAGGTATTCGGTATGGTTCAGCAATTAAATCTTTCATCATTTTTAATGCTAATTTTTCTTGTTTAGTATATAAAGCATGAATAAAAGTAGATAAATTTCGATTTTGTTGAACGCAAATTTCTCTAGAATATCTGTGAGGTAAAATATCGCGAGAAATTGATGTAGATAATTGAACACCAGGCCAAGCAATAATCCATAACCAATTTTTAAATATAGGAATTTTCTGACTAATTTTTTTTTTATTAATAATAAGTTGTACTCCCCCTAAAAAACTAGGAGAAACGTTATCATAATGTATACTTCCTGAAATGTATCCTTCTAATTTTCCCATAATTTTTAATAATTTTTTTTTGGATAATTTTGTTTCAAAAAATTTATTTAATGCTAGAGTACTAGCGACTATTGAAGAAGCACTGGATCCTAATCCAGATCCTATTGGTAAATTTTTTTCTAAAATAATTGTAATTGGAATTTTTTTTTTTAATATTTTACAAAAAATTTTCCAAGTTTTATAAATAATATTTTTTTGAAAATTTTTAGGTAATTGATAAGAAAATTCTCCAATATTATAGATTTCTAATTTATTTGATGGTTTAATTGTTACGCAGTCACCTAGTAAAGAATTATTTATTGGGGTAATAGCGGCACCAAGAATGTCAAATCCTACACCAATATTTCCAATAGAAGCAGGCGCATAAATTTTTATCATGATTTTATAACATTCCTTTTTGAAAATTTCAGTTATATATTTAGTACATCTGAAAAAATTCCTGCAGCAGTAACATTTTTTCCTGCACCATATCCTCTTAAAATTAATGGAATAGGAGAATAATATTTAGTATAAAATATAAAAATATTTTCTCCATTTTTAATTTTATGTAAAGGATTTTTTTTTGAGATATATTTTATTTTTACTTTACAGGTTCCTTTATTTGTAATACTACCAACAAATCGGAGTACTTTTTTATTTTTTTGGGCTTTTTTATATTTTTTAAAAAATAGAGAATCCAAAGTAGTAAGTTGTAGCATTACTTGTTTAATGTCTGTGAGTTTTAAAATTTCTTTAGGTAAAATTTTTTCTATTTTAATATCCGATAATTCTAAAGAGTATCCTATTTCACGAGCTATAATTAATAATTTTCTTGCGATGTCGATTCCAGATAAATCTTCACGTGGATCAGGTTCAGTGTAACCTAATTTTTTAGCATTTTTTACTGCTTTAGAAAAAGAGAAACCATTTTCTAATAGTCCAAATATATAGGACATAGAACCAGATAAAATACCATAAAATTTTTCTAATTTATCTCCAGTTAATAATAGATTTTTTAAATTTTTGATAATAGGTAAACCGGCGCCTACATGAGTTTCATAAAAAAAATTTTTTTTATAGATAAAAGAAGTATTATGTATTTTTTGATATTCTGTAAAATTTATTGTATTAGATTTTTTATTAGCTGAAACAATATGAAATCCTTTTTTAAATATTTTAATATAATTTTTTGCAATTTCTAAACTAGATGTACAATCTACAAAAATAGGATTTGGGATATTAAAATCTTTTGGTAGATTTAAAATTTTTTTTAAATTAAATTTTTTTAGAGATTTTTTTTTAAAAATATGTAAATTACAGTTTTTAATATGATTTTGGTGAAAAAGAAATTTTTTTGAATTAGAAATTAAATGTACATAAATTTTTATATTTTTTTTTTTTAAAGATTCTTTTTGTATGTTTATTTGTTTTAAAAGAGTTGACCCTATATTTCCAATGCCAATCAAAAAAATATGTATTTTTTTAATAGACAAAAAAATATTATTATGTAAATTTTTAAAAATTTTTAAAAAATAAGAACTTTTTAAAATTATTAAAAATGAATAATTGTATAAATTATGAGAAATTTCAATAATAAAATTTCTATATATTTGTATAGTTTCAAAAATTTTTTTAATAACATATTTTTTTTTGTAAAAATTAGAACTAATAATTGCAATTAAACTTAAGGAATTTTTTTCTTGGATGTATAATATTTTTTTTGTAGTTAATTCTTTAAAAAATATTTTTTTTAAAAATTTTAAAATTTTTAAGGAATTTTTTGTAGGAATATATATAAATATTTTTTTATATGTACGAGAAAATTTTAGAAAAAAAATTTTTATATTATGTTCATGTATTTCTTTTGTGACATAAGAAAAATATTTAAAAATATTAGTTATATGAGAAATTTTAATAATAATTTGTGAAATATGATGAATATATGTAACTCCTTTAACAGTATCTTTTTTTTTAATTTTATTATTAATAATAGTCCCTAAATTATTAGGATTATTAGTATTTTTAATGATACAGGAAATATTTTTTTTTTTTAAAGGAGAGATAGTTTGCGGGTGTAAAATTTTAGCTCCAAAAAAAGATAATTCTTGAGCTTCTTGATAGGATAAATGTTTTAAAAAAATTCCAGTAGAAAGTTTTTGTGGATCACAAGTATAAACACCATTTACATCAGTCCAAATTTCGCAATTTTTAGCATTTATACATACTGATAGAGCGGCAGCAGAATAATCTGATCCATTTCTTCCTAAAACAACTAATTTTTTTTTAAAATTACCTGCAATGAATCCAGGCATTAATATAATATTTTTAGATGGTATTTTAAGTTTTAAGATATTTTTTTGAGAAATTCTTAAAATAATTTTAGATTTTAAATAACTTCCAGTAGTAATAAAACTTTTTTCAGGACGAATAATGGTAATAGGAAATTTATAAGTACTTAAAATATTTTTCATGATGTCAACAGATATTTTTTCACCTATACTAATAATTTGAGCTTTAATAAAGTCTGGACATTTTTTTAAAGTTTTAATTTTTTGATATAAATTTTCTAAAAAATGACATCTTTTTTCAAGTTTAGTTTTTAAATTTTTATATTGAATAGTATTTTTTAAAATTTTTATAGAATTAATAATTTTTATACAAAAAAAATAAATATATTCAGTATTTTTTTTTTTTTTTTGAAAAGTTTCAGGAATAGAATTTACTAAAAAGTTTGTAAGTGTAGCAGGAGCAGATAAAACAACACAAATTTGTTCTTTTTGGATTTTTTTTAATATAATTTGAGAAACGATTTCAAATTTTTTTGCATTAGCAAGTGAAGTACCCCCAAATTTTAAGACCCTCATAATTTTTTTAATCCTATATAAAATGTTTTTTAAGCATGATTTTAAAATCTATAAAAATTTTTATAAATATTTTTAAAATAATTTTTTTTAAAAAAAATATAATATAAACGAAAAGATATAAAAAATTTTGTAAATATGAATAGAATAATATTTAGATTATTTGTGAATTTATGAATTTTATTATTATTTTAATATTGAGAAAAAATTTTATAATTCAATAAAATAAAAGTATATCATATTTTTATAGTTTTTAAATGTTGTAAGATTTTATGATTTTAAAATTTTTTTTAATTTTTCCATTTATTTAGAATTTTTTTAAAATGATTATTTTTTTCAGTTAACATACGTAAATTAAATAATTCTAAAGCATGAACAAAGTTAATATTTTTTTTTTTAGTATAATGTAAATTTTCAATATATTTTTGATATTTCCAAATTTTTGAAATAGAATGTAAAATATTTTTAGGGATACCCAACATAGTTGACATTTTTTTTAAAATTTTTTTTACTGAAATTAGATATGCATGAGTATTAGATAACTTATGAATATTTGTATAATTTTGAATTTTTTCTACTAAAAGATACCATAAAAATGCGGAAAATAAGAAAGAAATATTATTTAAAGTTTTATTATTTAAAACATGTAGATCATTTTTTTTGAAAGCTTTTTTAATGATTTTTTTAGAAAAAATTTTATATTTTTTTTTAATATTTAAAAATAAAATAGGTAGTAAATGTTTTATTAAATTATATTTTTTTAATTTTTTGTAAGTTTGATAACCGTTTCCATAACATAATAATTTAATTGATTCATTAAATAACCTTGAAATAGGAATATTTTTTAATAAATAAGATAATTTTTTTAATGGTTGAGCTGTTTTATTAGTAATTTTCATATGAAATTGAACAGAAAATCGTATTACACGTAACATACGAACTGGATCTTCTCTATATCGAGTTTCTGCATGTCCTATTAAACGAATAATTTTTTTTTTTAAATCTTGTAAACCTCCAACATAATCATAAATACATAAGTTTTTAACATTATAATATAATGCATTAATTGTAATATCTCGTCTATATACATCTTCTTCAATATTTCCATAAAAATTGTCTTTTAATAACATACCATCAATATTTTTCTTTTGAAAATTTTTATTTTTTTTGATATTTACAGTATATGTGGTACGAAATGTAGAAACTTCAATAATTTCATTTGAAAAGAATAAATGAGCTATAATAAATCGACGTCCAATTAGTCTACAATTTTTAAAAATTTTTTGTATTTCATTAGGAGTTGCATTAGTAGAAATATCAAAATCTTTAGGGCGATTTTTTAACAATAAATCTCTAATACTTCCTCCCACTAAATAAGCTTCATATCCTAATTTATTTAATCGATATAAAACTTTGATAGAATTTTTACTAATTTTTTTGAAATTTATGAAGTATTTTTTTTTTATAATCAAAGTCATTTTGATAGTTTTATAAATAATAATATGAGTATGATTTTTGAAAGATTTTCTCTTTAATTTATTATTTTTTTTAATAAAATGTTAATAAATTTTTTATATTTTTTAAAATTCTGTAGAAGAATTAAAATTTTTAATAAATTTTATATTTTTTTTATTTTGTAAAATTTTAAGATGTGATAAAATTTTTATAATATTTTAATATATCTAGAAATATAAAATTTTTAATTTTTAATTTTTTGTTATAAAAAAAATTTTTTATTAAATATTTTTTATAATTTTTATCGATATATTTGTTTTTTTTTTAATTCTTCTAATGTTTTACAGTCAATACATAAATTTGCAGTAGGTTGAGCTTCTAATCTTTTAATTCCTATTTCAATATCACAAATTTTACAATATCCAAAAGTAAAATTTTCAATTCTTTTAAGAGTATTATTAATTTTTGTAATAATTTTGTATTCTCGGTCTCGATTTTTTAATTCTAAATTTATTTCTTCTTCTTGTGATGCGCGATCGATAGGGTCAGGTAAATTAATTGATTTGTCTTGAAGATTAGTAATATTTTTAGATAGTATTTTTAAATTTTTTTTTTTCCAAGTTTCTAAAATAATTTTAAAATGTTTAATTTGTTTTAAATTCATATATTTTTCATTTTTTTTTTGTTGATATGGTTTTAAGCCAGCTTGTGATAAAATATTTAAAGAATTTTGATATATATTTTTTTTTTTCATTTTTTTAATCTTATATATTAATGTTATGAAAAGTTAATTATTAATATTTTAAATTTTTTTTAATAGAATAAGAATACATATTTTTATTATTATGATTTTATAAAAAATATTTATATATTTTATAAAAATATTAAATTGAGAATATATAATATATTTTTTTAAAATTATATTAAAAAAATATTTTTATAAAAAATATTTTAAAAATTATATCATAAAATTAGGATTAAATATGAAATTTGTTTGTGGTGTACAATATAATGGAAGTTTATATAAAGGATGGCAAAAACAACATTCTATACCTACTATTCAGTATTTTTTAGAAAAAGCTATATCAGAAATCGCTAATCATTCTATTCATGTAATTTGTGCTGGACGCACAGATAGTGGGGTGCATAGTTTTGGGCAAGTAGTACACTTTGAAACTCTAGCAAAAAGAAGTTTAATTGTATGGTTTCGAGGAATTAATGCTTTATTACCAAAAGATATTACCATATTATGGATTAAAAAAATTTCTAAAAATTTTAATGCAAGATTTTCTGCAATAGCACGTTTTTATCGATATATTATATTTAATCATACTTTACGTTCTAGTTTTTTTCTAGAATATTATTATTATGTATATAAATTTTTAAATATCTTTAAGATGAAAAAAGTAAGTCAATATTTATTAGGTGAACATAATTTTTTAAATTTTGAAGGTAGCCAGAAAAATTTTAAAAATTGTACATATCGTAAAATTTTTAAAATATGTATATTTCGTATAAAAAAATTTATTATTATTGATATAGTAGCTAATTCTTTTTTGTATCATATGGTGCGAAATATTGTAGGAGCTTTATTATTAGTTGGATTATCAAAAAAATCTGAATTTTGGTTTAAAAATCTTTTATATTCAAAAGATTCTGAAAAAGTTTATACAACAGTTCCTGCATGTGGGTTATATTTAATGGCAGTAATTTATCCGGATTATTTTGGTATCCCAATATATTTTTCAAAAGAAAGATTTAAAGATTTTTTTTCGTTTTTTTATTAAAAAAAATAAAAAAATATTTTTAACATTTTTTTTTAAAAAAATATAATATTTTATTATGAATCTTTTTGTAATCTTAAATTATGAAAATATTTATATCACATTATTAAAGATATGAGACTTGGTAAATGTTAGGTAAATTTTTTAAAGAATTTTTCATAAGTAGTAATCAAAAAATTTTAAATTCTTTTCAACCTTTAATTGATAAAATTAATAAATTAGAAGATTTTTTTAGTAAGTTAACTGATCAAGAATTGCATGATAAAACTTTAGAATTTCGTAGACGTTTTCGAAATTCTGATACTTTAGATATGTTATTACCTGAAGCTTTTGCAACAGTACGTGAAGCTAGTAAACGTGTTTTAGGAATGAGACATTTTGATGTTCAATTATTAGGAGGAATTGTTTTACATTATCAAGCAATTGCAGAAATGCGTACCGGGGAAGGAAAAACTTTAACAGCAACTTTACCTTCTTATTTGCATTCTTTAGCTGGTAAAGGTGTTCATGTAATTACAATGAATGATTATTTAGCTGAACGAGATGCAAAAAAAAATAGTATTTTATTTAATTTTTTAGGTGTTTCAGTTGGACTTAACATACATGGATTATCTGCTTTAAAAAAGAAAATTGCATATCAAGCGGATATTACATATGGAACAAATCATGAGTATGGTTTTGATTATTTACGTGATAATATGATTTTTCAACATTCGGATAAAGTTCAAAGAACATTATATTACGCATTAATAGATGAAGTTGATTCTATTTTAATTGATGAAGCTAGAACTCCATTAGTTATTTCAGGTGCAATACAAGATAATACTGAATTATATAAAAGTATTAATACTTTAATTATTTTTTTGATTCCAAAAAATTTTTTAAATAAATCTTTAAGTGTTAAAAAAAATAAAAATTTTATAATCGATTATAAAAAACGTCAAGTACATTTAACTGAAGCGGGTATGAAAGAAATTGAAAATTTATTAGTAGAAAAAAAATTTTTATCCAATATTGATTCTTTATATACTCCTAAAAATATAAATTTATTATATCATATTTTAATTGCTTTACGTGCTCATTTATTATTTTTTAAAAATATTGATTATTTAGTTATAAATAAAAAAGTAATTATAGTTGATGAACATACAGGTCGTATTGTACCGGAAAGACGTTGGTCTGATGGTTTACATCAAGCTATTGAAGCAAAAGAAAATATATTTATACATAATGAAAATAAAACTTTAGCTTCAATTACATTGCAAAATTATTTTAGATTATATGAAAAATTATGTGGAATGACGGGTACAGCGATTACCGAAGCATATGAATTTAATTCTATTTATAATTTAAATACTGTTGTTATACCCCCTAATAAACCAATGATTCGTAATGATTTGTCAGATTTAGTCTACATTACTGAAAAAGAAAAAATAAAAGCAATAATTCAAGATATTTGTCAATGTGTAAAACGTAAACAACCTGTTTTAGTTGGTACTGTATCAATTGAAAAGTCTGAAATTATTTCTAATTTATTAAAAAAAAAGAAAATTATTCATAATGTCTTAAATGCAAAATTTCATTCTCAAGAAGCACAAATTATTGCTTATGCAGGTCAATTATCAGCAGTTACAATTGCTACAAATATGGCTGGTCGTGGTACAGATATTGTTTTAGGTGGTTCTTTTTTATATGAAATTAAAGATTGTAATTTAATGAATTTAAAGAATTTTCAGATAATACAAAAAAAAAATTGGAAAAAAAAACATAAATTAGTTGTTAAAACGGGGGGTTTACATATTATCGGGACAGAACGGCATGAATCTCGACGAATTGATAATCAATTATGTGGACGTAGTGGACGACAAGGAGATCCGGGATCATCTAGATTTTATCTTTCTTTAGAAGATTCTTTAATGAAATTATTTATTTCTAAAAAAACAATTCAAATGATGTATTCTTTAGGTATTACTGAGGCGCAAGTAATAGAACATCCATGGGTTAGTAAAGCTATTGAAAATGCTCAAAAAAGATTAGAAAATCAAAATTTTAATTTACGTAAACAATTATTAGAATATGATGATATTTTAAATGAACAAAGACAAGTAATATATCATGAACGCAGAAAAATTATGAATAGTAAAAATTTAAAATCATATATTTTAAATTTGATTAAAATTGTTTTAGTTAATATGTTAAAGAAATTAATTTATGTTAAAGAGTTTAAATTTTTGAATGTTTCTAAATTATCTTATATTTTAAAAAAAAAATTTTATTACACCCGTACTTTAGACATTATTATAAAAAATAATAAACTTATTAATTCTAAAATATCAATTTTACAAGATATTTTAATAAAAGAAATTTTAAAACATTATATATATCAAATAAGATCTATAGAATATAAATATAGTTCTATTATTGAAAAACATATTATTTTGCTAATATTTGATTTTTTTTGGCAAGAACATTTAAATATTACAGAATCTTTACGACAAAGTATTCATTTAAGAAGTTATGCTCAAAAAAATCCAAAACAAGAATATAGACAGGAATCATTTTTAATTTTTAAAAATATGTTACATAATATTAAAGAAGATATTGTTAAAAATATTTTTAAAATTTTTTTTATAGATTTTCCAGAAAAAAAATTTTTATATCAAAATTGTATTTTACATAAGGATTTTGAAACTTTAAATTTATTATTAAAAAAAATAAAATTATAAAAATAAAAATTTTAATAATTTTTAAAAAAAATATATGAGTAGTATTTTAAATTTTATATTTTTTAAAAAATTTATAAAATTTTTTTAATAATGTTTATATATTATATAGAAAATATTATATTTTTAGAAGATAAAGTATTAATATAAGGATTTTATTTATGATAACTAATATTTTTCATGATATTGATCCTATAGAAACGGATGAATGGATTAAATCAGTTGAAAATGTTTTATTAAAAGATGGTAAAGAACGTATTATTTTTTTAATACATAAAATTTTAAATATTTTATTAAAGAAAGGATATAAAAATATTTTAAATTTTGAGGAGTTTAATTTTTTAAATACCATTCATTTAGATGATGAACCTAAATATCCCGGAAATTTAGTTTTAGAAAAAAAGATTTGTTCTTTTGTGCGTTGGAATGCAGTGATGTTAGTGTTAAGAGCTTCTAAAAAAAATAAAGATTTAGGAGGTCATTTATCTTCTTTTCAGTCTTCAGCTCTTATTTATGAAGTTTGTTTTAATCATTTTTTTAGAGCTTCTAATGAATTTGATAGTGGAGATTTTATATATTTTCAAGGACATATTTCTCCTGGAATTTATGCTAGAGCGTTTTTAGAAGGACGATTAAAAGCTTCTGAATTAGATTATTTTCGTCAAGAATCATATCAAAAAGGTTTATCTTCTTATCCTCATCCTAAATTAATGCCTCATTTTTGGCAATTTCCAACAGTTTCTATGGGTTTAAGTGCTATTTCGTCTATTTATCAGGCTCGTTTTTTAAAATATTTATTTAATCGAAATTTAAAAGATACATCTCGTCAAAAAGTGTATGCTTTTTTAGGAGATGGGGAAATGGATGAACCAGAATCTAAAGGAGCTATATTAATAGCAGCTCGAGAACAATTAGATAATTTAATTTTTGTAATTAATTGTAATTTACAAAGATTAGATGGTCCTGTATTTGGAAATGGAAAAATTATTCAAGAATTAGAGAAATTTTTTTTAGGAGCCGGATGGTATGTAATAAAAGTTATTTGGGGAAGTAAATGGGATATTTTATTAAAAAAAGATCATTTAAATTTTTTAAAAAAGTTAATGATTGAAACTGTAGATGGAGATTACCAAACATTTCGTTCTAAAACTGGAGAATATATTCGAAAAAATTTTTTTAATAAATATTTTGAAACTTCTCAATTAGTAAAAAATATGACGAATGAAGAAATTTGGAATTTAAATCATGGCGGTCATGATGCAAAAAAAATTTATGCTGCTTTTAATTTGGCATTAAAGATACAAAAAAAACCTGTTGTAATTTTAATACATACGATTAAAGGATATGGATTAGGCTCTTTAGTTGAAGGTAAAAACAATTCACACCAAATTAAAAATATGAATTTTTCTGATTTAAGGAAATTTGCAAAACATTTAAAAATTTCTAATATATCAATAAATTTTGAAGAACTTCCATATTTACAATTTTCTAGTTCTTCAGATGAATTTAGATATTTACATAATCAACGAAAAAAATTATACGGTTATTTACCTAAGCGTTTAAAAAAATTTTCTGAAATTTTGAGTTTACCTACTTTAAATGATTTTTCTTCTTTATTAAAAAATTTTTTAAAACCTTTTTCTACTACTATGGCTTTTGTTAAGATTTTAAATATTTTATTAAATTTTGATTTTATTAAAGATAGAATTGTACCTATTATTGCTGATGAAGCTCGTACATTTGGGATGGAAAGTTTATTTCGAAAAATAGGGATTTATAATTTTCAAGGTCAAAAATATATTCCAGAAGATCAAGGGAAATTATTATGTTATCGAGAATCAAAAAATGGTCAAATTTTACAAGAAGGTATTAATGAATTAGGGGCTGCTTCTTCGTGGTTAGCTGCAGCTACTTCTTATAGTACGAATGATTTTCCTATGATTCCTTTTTATATTTTTTATTCTATGTTTGGATTTCAAAGAATTGGAGATTTATTATGGTCTGCTGGAGATCAACAAGCCCGAGGTTTTTTGATTGGAGCAACGTCTGGACGTACTACACTTAATGGAGAAGGATTACAACATGCAGATGGTCATAGTCATATTTATTCTTTAACGATTCCTAATTGTGTTTCATATGATCCCGCTTATCATTATGAGTTAATAGTTATTATTTATAATGGTTTATATCGTATGTATGGTGTGAATCAAGAAAATATTTTTTATTATATTACGACTATGAATGAAAATTATTGTATGCCTTTTTTAAAATTATCTACTCAAATTCAAAAAGGTATTTGTCAAGGAATTTATTTATTAAAATATTTTCCTGGAAAAAATGGTGTAGTACAATTATTAGGATCTGGAGCTTTGTTAAGAATTGTAAAAAAAGCTGCAAAAATTTTAATGAATCAATATAATATTTCTTCTTATGTGTATAGTGTGACTTCATTTACTGAATTAGCGCGAAATGGTCAAGATTGTACTCGTTGGAATTTTTTAAATATTAATTTAAAACAAAAAATTCCTTATGTAACTTCTGTTTTAAAAAATTATCCTACAGTTGCAGTTACAGATTATATGAAAATTTATGCCGAACAAATACGAGCTTATATACCTTCTTCTTTTTTTTATGTATTAGGTACTGATGGTTTTGGACGTTCAGATAGTCGCAAAAAATTACGTAATTTTTTCGAAATTAATGAAGGTTATATTGTAAGTGTATCTTTATATTTATTGATTCAACAAGGAGTAAAAATAGATTCTCAAATTTTATTACAAGCATTTAAAAGTTTTGATATTTCTTCAGAAAAAAGTAATCCTAGAGTAATGTAAGAGAGAAATATTTATGAATATAAAAGTTTATGTCCCTGATATTGGTTTAGAAAATGTAGAAGTTATTGAAATTTTTGTTAAAGAAGGTGAGATTATATCAAAAGAAAAAATTTTATTAATAGTTGAAGGACAAAAATCTTCTATAGAAATTCCTTCACCTATATCTGGTAAAGTTCAAAAAATTTTAGTAAAAATTGGTGATATTGTTTCTTGTGGAACATTAATAATGTTATGTAAAGAAAATAAAAATTCTATTGTAAAAAATTTTTTTTTAAAAAAAAATTCAGAAAAATTTAAAAATTCTGTTAAAATTCATAACAAAAAGGTAAAAGATATTTCGAAGAATTTTTTTTTAAATCAAGAATTTTTTTTAAAAAATTTGATTTATGCTTCTCCTTTTATTCGTAGATTAGCATATTTAAAAGATATTGATTTATCAAAAATTATAGGTAGTGGACGTAATGGTCGTATTTTAAAAGAAGATTTAATAAAATTTCATAATGTTCAAAATTTTAAAAATCTTAATAAAAAAAAAATTAAAAATCATAAATCTGATAATAATCATATTTCTAAATTAAAAAATATTTATTTTTTAACTTCTATACAAAAAGCATCTGGTTATAATTTATTAAAAAATTGGAAAAATATTCCTCATGTTACTCAATTTGATGAAGTAGATATTACAGAATTAGAAAATTTTCGTAATTCTGAGAGTTTAAAAAATTTTAAAAATATTAAAAATTTTAAAGTTACTTTATTATCATTTATAATTAAAGTTATTGGATTTGTTTTAAAGAAATTCCCTTTATTTAATAGTTCATTAGATTTAAGTAATCATAGTGTTATATTACATAATAACATAAATATTGGAATTGCAATGGAATCTTCTGAAGGATTATTAGTACCTGTTTTAAAAGATATACCTAATAAAAATATTTTTGAAATAGCTAAATTATTAAAAAAATTTTCGAATAAAGTTCAAAAAAAAAAAATTTCTATATTAGATATGAAAGATGGCACTTTTACAATTTCTAGTTTAGGAAATTTAGGAGGTACTGGATTTACACCAATTATTAAATCTCCTGAAGTAGGTATTTTAGGAATATCTAAGGCTCAAATTAAGCCTATTTGGATAACAAGTAAATTTGTTCCGCGTTTAATTTTGCCATTTTCTATGTCGTATGATCATAGAGTTATTGATGGTGCAAATGCAGTACGTTTTATGGTTTTTTTTAAAAAATGCCTTACTGATATTCGACTTTTATTATTATAATATTTGAGATAGTAGAGATTTTTTTTAAAAAAAATATTTAATTATAAATTGAATTTTTTTTATTAAAAACTAACAGAGTGTATAAATTATGAAAAAAACTATACATACAAATGTAGTTGTTATAGGTGGAGGAGCTGCTGGATATTCTGCAGCATTTCGTTGTGCAGATTTAGGGTTATCTGTAGTTTTAATAGAAAAATATGGTGTTTTAGGAGGTACTTGTTTAAATGTAGGATGTATTCCTTCAAAATCATTATTATATTTAACAAAATTAATTAAAGAAATCAAAATTTTAGAAAAAGAAAAAATTTTTTTATCTAAAAAAAAAAATATTAATATAGAATTTATTTTAAAATGGAAAAATAAAATTATTTCTAATTTATTAAAAGGTTTAGACCATTTATTAAAACAAAGAAAAATTCTTTTAATTAAGGGTTTTGCTAAGTTTTCTGAAAAAAATAAAATAGAAATTTTTAATAATTTTGAATATCAATATATTATGTTTGATTATGCTATTATAGCATCAGGATCACATCCTGTAAAAATAAAAAATTTTTTAGAAGATGATTATCGTATTTGGGATTCTACTGATGCTTTAAAGATTTCTAAAATTCCTAAAAATTTATTAATTGTAGGAGCAGGTATTATTGGATTAGAGATGGCTACAATTTATCAAGTTTTTGGAGCAAAAATTCAGATTATTGATACTTCAAAAAAATTTATGTCCTTTTTAGATGTTGATATTTGTGATTTTTTTTTAAAAAATTTTCAAAAAAAAGTTTCTATATCTTTAGAAACAATAATGCTTAATACGAAATTTAGTGATGAAGGCATTGAAGTTAGTACTCAACATGTAAATGGTTTTTTAAAAAAAAATATATATGATAATATATTAGTAGCAATAGGTAGACGTCCTAATATTTATAATATGAATTTTGAAATTTTTCCGATTAAACTTAATGATTTAGGGTTTATTGAAGTGGATAATCAGTTACGTACTAATATTTCTAATATATTTGCTGTTGGTGATGTAACTGGTCAACCTATGTTGGCTCATAAAGGAATTTATGAAGCTCATATTGCAGCAGAAGTGATTTCAGGAAAAAAATATTATTTTAATCCTTTAGTAATTCCTAATGTAGCTTATTGTGATCCTGAAATATCTTGGGTAGGTATCACTGAAAAAGTAGCTAAAGTGAAAAATTTAGATTATAAAGCAATTTCTATTCCTTGGAAATTTTCAGGAAGAGCTTTATCTTCAAATTGTGCTCAGAATGGTATTACTAAAATTATTTTTGATAATAAAACTCATAAAATTTTAGGGGCTATTATTGTAGGTCGTAATGCAGGTGAATTAATTTCACAGATCAGTATTTCTATAGAAATGGGTTGTGTCGCAGAAGATTTATCTTTAATAATTTTTCCTCATCCTACTTTATCAGAAACAATTAGTTTAGCAGCTCAAAGTTTTTTAGGGTGCGCTACGGATATTTTAAATGTCATATAAACATATTGGGATTTTATATAAATATTTTTAAAATAATTATTTTTTTTAAAAAAGTATTTTTAAGAATAATTTTTTGTAAATTATTTATAGGGAGCAGGTCAGTTTCCTGCTCTAAAAATTTTTATTATTTTTTTTATAAATTTTTTAAAAAATTTTAAATACTAAAAGAAAGTCCACATCCGCAGGTTGTTTTTGCGTTTGGATTAAAAATAGTAAATTTTGAACCTTCTAAATTTTCTATAAAATCTAAGGTTCCTCCTGATAAATATTGTAAACTAATAGAATCTATTATAATAGCATTATTTATATTAGTACTAATAATATCATCTTTATTTTTTTTTTTGTCAAGTTTGAAACCGTATTGAAATCCACTACAACCTCCTCCTGTAATATAAATTCGTAATTTAAATTTAGTATTATTTTTAGTATTTAAAAGTTTTCTAATTTGTTTTTTAGCAGAATTTGTACATTTTATGAAAGAATTATATTGTTTATTCATTTTAATTTTCTATTTTTAAGATTATAAGTATTATTTTAAAGATAAAAAATATATTTGTAAAATATATATTTGATTTTATTTAAAAACAAAAAATTAATAAAGTTTTGATATAAAAAATTTTATTTTTATTATATCTGGGTTAACTGTTTTAAAAAGTTTCTTAATTAAAAAATAATTAATACAGATAACCCAGTAATATAAATTTTAAAAATTTTTTTTTATATTTTATTTTTTTTTTCTTAAAAATGCTGGAATATTTAAAAAAGATTTTTCATGTTGATTATTGTATATTGATGTATTTGATTGTTTAAAATTAGAAGCATTTTTTGTGATTTCCAATTCTGAATTTTCTTCTGAATTTTTATAAATATTCTTTGAATTGGTATGCATATGTGTATTTTGTAATCCTGTAATTTCAGATCCATTTTCCATTCCAATGCCAGTTGCAACAACAGTTACTCGTAAAGTATTTTCCATTTTAGGATCTAAAGAGGTTCCTATTACTACTGTTGAATTGTCAGATGAAAAAGAACGAATAGTATTTCCAACTATTTCAAATTCATCTAATCGTAAATCAAATCCTGCGGTAATATTAACTAAAATTCCACGTGCACCAGATAAATCTATATCTTCTAATAAAGGACTTGAAATTGCTATTTCAGAAGCTTCTTCAGCTCTTTTTTCTCCAGAAGATGTTCCAGTTCCCATCATAGAATATCCCATTTCAGACATTACAGTACGAACATCTGCAAAATCAACATTCATTAATCCTGGTCTGGTAATTAATTCAGCTATACTTTGTACTGCTCCTTTTAAGATGTTATTTGCTGCTCCAAAAGCATCAAGTAAAGAAATTCCTTGATCTAAAACTTTTAATAATTTGTCATTTGGAATTATAATTAAAGAATCTACATATTTAGAAAGTTCTTTTAATCCATGTTCTGCAAATAACATTCTTTTTTTTCCTTCAAAACTAAATGGTTTAGTGACTACAGCTACAGTTAATATTCCTAGTTCTCGAGCTACTTCCGCTATTACGGGTGCAGCTCCTGTACCTGTTCCTCCTCCCATTCCGGCTGCAATAAAAATCATATCTGCTCCTTCTAAAGATTTTTTTAATATTTCTTTATCTTCTTCTGCAGATGTACGTCCTACTTCGGGATTAGCTCCGGCACCTAAACCTTTAGTAATACTATTTCCTATTTGAATAGTTTGACCTACTTCAATTGTACGTAATGCTTGAGCATCTGTATTAACAGCAAAAAATTCTACACCTTCAATTTTTTCTCGTACCATATGTTCTACTGCGTTACTACCTCCTCCTCCTATCCCAATAACTTTAATAATAGGTTCATGATTAAATTCTACAGGTTCAAACATTTTAAATTCCTTAATATAAGAAGAAAATAAATTTTTAAAAAAATAATTTTAAAATTCTTTTTTAAACCAATTATTAATTTTTTGTAACCATTTTTTAAAAAATCCATATTTTTGAGAAATAATAGGAGAAAATTTTTGATCATTTTTACTTTGTATAAGTAATCCTATTGTAGTAGAATATTCAGGAGACATAATTTCTTTTGGTATTTCTAAAATATTTTGTGAATTTCGAATTTGTACTTTATTGTTAAAAATTCTTTCAGAAAAAATATTTAAATTTGGAATTTTAGCAGCTCCACCAGTAAAAATAATACCTGAATTTAATTTATTGTTTAAAAAATGGTGATTTTGTAAAGATGTTACTTTTAAGATTTCACAATTTATTAAGTTAAGTAATTCTAAATATCGTGGTTCTATAACTTCTATTAATGAATTTTGATGAAAGCTTTGTTTTTTTTGCTCGTTATATCTTGGTATTTCAAAAGTTGTTGGTGTATTTAATAAAGAAGATAATAAACTTCCATATTTTATTTTAATTTTTTCTGCTTCAGAAAATGTTAAAGAAAATGCATATGCAATATCGTTAGTAACTAAATTTCCAGCATAAGGAATTACAGCGCTATGTCTTAAAATTCCTGAAGTGTAAATATTTATATCAATAATTTCACCTCCAATATCTACCATGCATACACCAGAATTTTTTTCTTCAGAAGTTAAAATTGATTGGCTAGAAGCTAGTCCAGAAAAAATTATTTTTTTTACTCGTATTTTACATTTTTCTATTGCTTTAATAATATTTTTCTTAATATGACAATCGGTTGTAATTAAATGTACATTAGCTTTCATGCGCATTCCAGATAATCCAATAGGATTATGAATACCTTTTTGTTGATCAATTTCATAATCTTGGGGTATAACATGTAAAATATGATGATTATTTTGTATTTTAACAGATTTAGCTGTTTTAATAACATTTTTAATATCTTCTTTTGTTACTTCACCGGATAAGATTGGAACAATTCCAATTTCATTTTGACATTTTATTTCTTTATTTGATAAAGCTAAATAAATAGATTTAATTTTACAATTTGCCATTTTTTCGGCTTTATATAAAGATTTTTTTATACACTCTACTAATTTTTCTAGGTTATTAATAATTCCTTGATATATTCCTTGAGTGGGAGAAGTTCCGAAACCAATAATAGTGATACGATTTTTTTCTAAGATTTCTCCAATTAAAATAGAAATTTTTGTTGCGCCAATTTCTAATCCTGCAATCAACTTTTTTTTTATGGTACTTATCATGTTCTGTAGCCTTAGCTAGAGTATTATAATGTTATATTCTATATATTGTATATTAATATTTTATTTGATAGTTTAGGTATTAGATGTTTTGTATTTTTAAAAAAAATAATTATTACATAATTTATATTTTTTATAAAAATTTTATTATAATATTTTTTTTAAAAAAAATTTGGCATTTTTTAAATTTCTAAATTTTGATTAATTTTTGAATTATTTAAAATTTTATTTTATTATTTTGATATATTTTTTAAAATTTTATAAAAAAAAATTAATATAAAGATTTTATCATATCTAAAAAAATATAAAAAAATATTTTTTTTAGAATTTTTTAATGATATTTAATTTAACTAATAAATATTTTTTAAACATTTTTTTTAAGATTTTTTTTTAAAAAATTTAATAATTTATAAAAAATTATAAAATTTCTGCAGTTCTTAAAATTGCGCTTCTAGCGCGTTTATTATTAATTATTTCTAATTTTGTAGGTTTAATACGTTGAATATTTTTTATTTTTTTTTTATTTTTTTTTTTTAATTGTAATTCATTAATTGGTAAACCCATTGGAATTTCAATAGCAGAACTATTTTTTTTAAAAAATTTTTTGACAATTCGGTCTTCTATAGAATGAAAGCTAATAATCGATAATATAGCTCCTGGTTTTAAAATTTTTAAAGATATTTTTAAGATCTTTTTTAGTTCTTTTATTTCTTGATTTAGAAATATTCTTAATGCTAAGAAGGTTCGAGTAGCAGGATGTTTTAACATATTTTTGAAGGGTATAGTTTTCTTAATAATTTCAGCTAATTCTAATGTATTTGAAATGGGTTTTTTTTTATGATGTTTAAAGATTTCAAAAGCAATTTTTTTTGAATATTTTTCATTTCCAAATTTATATAATATTTTTGTAAGTTTTTTTTCTGAAATTTTATTTAATAATTGTAATAAAGATATACCAATTTGAGGATTCATTCTCATATCTAAAGGTCCTTTTTTTTGAAAAGAAAATCCTCTTTTGGGATTATCAAGTTGAAAAGATGAAATTCCAAGATCCAAAATTAGTCCATTAATTTTTTTTTTTAGATTATAGTTTAATATATGTTTTTGAATATTAGAATATTTATCATTAATTAAAATTAATCGAGGATCTAAAATTTTTTTTCCTATTTGATATGCTTGAGGGTCGGTGTCTATACCTAATATCATACCTTTTTTTCCTAAATTTTTTAAAATTTCTTTTGTATGACCTCCATTTCCAAAGGTCCCATCTATATAAATTCCATTTTTTTGAACTTTTAGAGATTGGATAGTTTCTGTTAGTAAAACTGGTATATGTTGCATATTTTTTCTTTTTTATAAAAATGTTAATTTAAAAGGATTTTTAAATTTTTAAATATTGTTTAAAAATTAAATTTCAAATATTGCGGAATTTATATATTTTAAAATTTTAATTTTTTTTTTAATCTTATAAAAAATTTTTTGAATTTTAGATATAGTGTCAGAAAATTTTATTATGTATATATTATTTCTGATATGTATGATTTCTCCATTATATTTATTTAAGATTTTTGTAATTTTTTTTTTAATAATTTCGTTTTTGATTAAAATTTTTATTAAGAGAATTTCTTGTTTTATATAATCAGAATATTTTATTTGTGTAACTTTAATTACATTAATTAATTTTTTTAGTTGTTTTTTAATTTGTTGAATAATATTTAAATTTCCTGACGTATAAATAGTGATATTAGACAATAATTTTGTATGAGTAGGAATAACAGTTAATTTTTCAATATTATAACCTCTTTGAGAAAATAATCCAATAACACGTGATAATGCTCCAGCTTCATTTTCTAATATAATTAATAAAACATGTTGCATAATAATATATTCCTTATTTACAAAAAATCATATCGTTCATTCCACCATTTTTTATTTGCATAGGATAAATATGTTCTAAAGGATCAATATGCACATCTAAAAATACTAAAGATCCTTTTTTTACTATTTCTAAAGATTTCTTTAATGTATTTTGAATATCTTTTTTTTTTTTTAATAAAATTCCGATATGTCCATAAGATTGAGATAATTTAATAAAATTTGGTAATGATTTCATATATGAATGCGAATGTCTTCCATTATATATTAAATCTTGCCATTGTTTTACCATTCCTAAAGATTGATTGTTTAAATTTATAATTAATATTGGTAAATTATATTGTTTTGCAGTAGAAAGTTCTTGTATGTTCATTTGAATACTTCCATCTCCAGTAATACAGATGACAAGATGTTCTGGAAAGGCTAATTTTATACCTAATGCTGCCGGTAATCCAAAACCCATTGTTCCCAAACCTCCGGAATTAATCCAATGTCTTGGTTTATGAAATTTATAATATAATGCAGTAAACATTTGATGTTGTCCGACATCGGATGCAATATAAGCTTTTCCTTTTGTTAATAAATATAATTCTTTAATAATTTTTTGAGGTTTAATAATATTTTCAGATTTTGATAAAATTATATTTTTTTTATTTTTCCATGTATTAATAGATTTCCACCATTTTTTTATTTTTTTTTTATCTATATGATATTTTTTTAAGTATATTATTTTTAAAATTTTTTTTAATATTTTTTTAGCATCTCCAATAATATGAATATCAGCGTGTATAGTTTTAGAAATTGAAGTTGGATCGATATCGATATGAATAATTTTAGCATATGGACAGTATTTTTCTATATTGTTTGTTGTTCGATCATCAAATCGAGTACCAATTGCTAAAATAACATCTGAATTGTGCATTGCCATATTTGCAGAATAAGTTCCATGCATTCCTATCATAGATAAATTTTGGGGATGATTTCCCGGAAAAGCCCCTAAAGACATTAAAGTTAAAGTAACGGGAATATTTAAAATAGTAGCTAATTTATATAATTCTTTGTAACTATTAGAATGTATAATGCCTCCTCCCGCATAAATAATTGGTTTTTTAGCTTTTATTAAAATTTTTATTATATTTTTAATTTTTGTATAAGAGATTTTTTTTAAATAAAAATATTTTTTAATATCATTTTTTTTTGAAAAATAATATTTTTTTTTAATTTTTTGATTTAAAATATCTTTTGGTAAATCTATAACAATAGGTCCTGGTCTTCCTGTTGTGGCTAATAATATAGATTTTTTCAAGATATTAGGAATATCAATAGTTTTTTTAATTAAAAAACTATGTTTTACAATAGGACGAGAAATACCTATCATATCACATTCTTGAAATGCATCTGATCCAATTAAATTAGAAGCTACTTGTCCAGAAATAATTAATAATGGAATAGAATCCATATATGCTGTTGCAATACCTGTAATAGAATTTGTGGCTCCAGGACCTGAAGTAACCAATACTACCCCTATTTTTCCTGTTGCTCTAGCATATCCATCAGCCATATGAACAGCAGCTTGCTCATGGCGAACTAAAATATGTTGTATTTTTTTACATTGTAAAGTTTTAAAAGCATCATAAATATCTAAAATTGCTCCTCCAGGATATCCAAAAATTTTTTGAATCTTTAAATCGATTAAAGATTGAATAACCATTTCTGCGCCAGATAATAAAATCATTATATAATACCTTAAAGTTAATAAAAAAATATAAAATATTTTTTTATACAAAATATTGATTATATAAATAAAATATTTTTAATAAAAAATTCTATTTTTTTTTGAAAAATTTTTATAAAATTTATAATTTATTTCATAAAAATTGTTTTTTTTAATTTTAGAAAGAAATATTTTTGAAAATTTTTTATTTTTTTTTATAAAACAAAATTTTTATTAGAAAACGAATCCGCTTAAAAAGCGGATTATAGATATATTGTATTTTTTATTGAAAAATTTTATATTTTATGAAACGTTATACAAAATTTGTTTTTCACGTAATAAAGAATTTAGTTCTGTTTTTTGTAATGTTTTTTTGTCTACTTTTTTTACAATTACAGCGCAATATAATTGTATATTTTTATTTTTTGTAACAATAGATCCTGGTACAACAACAGAATATTTAGGAATTTTTCCATACGAAATTAAATTTTTTTCTCTATCATAAATTTTTGTACTTTGTCCAATGTAAACTCCCATTGAAATTACAGATCCTTTTCCGACGATAACTCCTTCAACAATTTCTGAACGAGCACCAATAAAACAATTATTTTCAATAATAGTAGGATTATTTTGGATAGGTTCTAAGACACCACCAATACCTACACCACCAGATAAATGAACATTTTTTCCTATTTGCGCACATGATCCTACAGTAGCCCAGGTATCAATCATAGTATTTTGCCCGATATATGCACCTATATTAATAAAACTAGGCATTATAATTACATTTTTTTCAATGAAAGATCCAAATCTTACAGTTGCATTCGGTACAATACGTACCGAGTCTTTTAAAAATTTTAGTTTATTATAATTAGAATATTTTAAAGGAATTTTATCATAATATGTATCATGTAGTGTTTTAATAACATGATTTTTTTTATTAGATAAATACAATAATACTGCTTTTTTAATCCATTGATTAGTTTTCCAGGAATTTTGAATTTTTTCTGCAACTCGAATTTTTCCTATATTAAGATAATCAATTACAGATTCAATATTTTTTTTTTCTTTTACTGAAATTATGTAATTTTTATTTTTTTTTTTTTCGTAAAAAATTTTTTCAATTTTTTTTTTTAATTTAATCATGTTATTATATAATCCTTATATAAAATAATAATATAAAATATTTTTAAAAATTTTTTAATAAATATTTCTACATCTTTTAAAATGTAGTAATATATATAAGATATTTTTTTTTAAAATATAAAATATTTTAAATATTATATAAATGAGAGGTAATTTTTTCATTTTTTTGCCAAGTTAATATTTCACATCCTGTTTTTGTAACTAAAATAGTATGTTCATATTGTGCAGAGCATTTATTATTTAAAGTTTTTACGGTCCATCCATCTTTTGAAATTTTTGTTTGAGAAGTACCAATATTTACCATAGGTTCAATTGTAAAAGTCATTCCTTCTTGTAAAATAATATTATTTTCAAAATTTTTATAATGCAATACTTGCGGTAATTCATGAAAATTTTTTCCAATACCATGTCCGCAATATTCTTTTACAATAAAAAAATTTTTTTTTTCTACATAGTTTTGTATTATTGCTCCAATTTCTTTTAAAAAAATTCCAGGTTTAATATGAGACAATGCTAAATATAAACTTTTTTGTGTTATTTTACATAATATTTTATTTTTTTCAGAAATTTTTCCTACAAAATACATTTTAGAAGCGTCACTATAATATCCATTTTTTATAACAGCTATATCAATATTTACAATATCTCCATTTTTTAAAAAAATATTTTTATTAGGGATACCATGACAGACAATTTCATTTTTAGAAATACATATAGATTTTGGAAAACCTTGATATCCTAAACATGCTGGTATAGCTTTTTTTTTGATAATATATTGATGACAAATATTATTAATTTCATTTGTACTAATATTTGGTTGTATATATTTTGTAATCATTTGTAATGTATCAGCTGTGATTTTTCCAGCTATTTTCATATTTTGAATATCTATTTTATTTTTTATTAACATTTTTAAAGTTCTTTATGAGTATAAAAGTATTTAATATGCATTTTTTTAAAAGATTTATATATTATTTATTAAGAATATATTAACATGTATTTTTAAAAAAAATATTTAATAAATTTTTTAGTTGATCTTCTTGAGAATAATATTTTAAATAAGAATTTATAATTAAAAGTTTAAAAATTTTAAGATTAAATGTTTTTAAAATATTTTTATAATAATATTTTTTAAAAAAAATATTTTTTATTTTTCTATAAAAAGATTTATGTATAGTTTATTAATTTAAAAGGAGAAAGTTTAATGGAAAATTTTTCTATGAAAAGTTTTATTAAAGCGGGCGCTCATTTTGGGCATCAAACTAGATATTGGAATCCAAAAATGAAACCATTTATTTTTGGGATACGTAATAAAGTTCATATTATTAATTTAGAAAAAACAGTACCTTTATTTAAAAATGCTCTAAAAGAATTAAAAAAAATTTCTTTAAATAAAGGAAAAATTTTATTTGTAGGAACTAAAAAATCTGCTAATAAAATTGTAAAATCGTCTGCAATTTTTTGCAAACAATTTTATGTTAATCATCGTTGGTTAGGTGGTATGTTAACAAATTGGAAAACAGTCCGTCAATCAATTAAACGCTTAAAAGATTTAGATATTCAATCAAAAGATGGTACATTTGAAAAACTTACTAAGAAAGAAGTATTATTAAAATTTAGATTAATGAAAAATTTGGAAAAAAGTTTAGGAGGAATTAAAAATATGGGGGGATTACCAGATGCTATTTTTGTGATTGATGCAACTCATGAGCATATTGCTATTAAAGAAGCTAATAATTTAGGAATACCAGTTTTTGCAATTGTAGATACTAATTCTAATCCAGATGGAATAGATTTTATAATTCCAGGTAATGATGATGCTATTCGCGCTATTAAATTATATTTAAAAATTGTTTCAGAATTTTTAAAAATTGATCAAATACAACAAACATCATTAATTTTTTAATTTTTTTTAATTAAAAGAGTATTAATTTATGAAAAAAATAAATATTACTTTAATCAGGAAGTTAAGAGAGAAAACAGGTTCTGGTTTATTAGATTGTAAAAAAGCTTTAATAAAAGCAAATGGAGATTTTCAAAAATCTTTAGATTATTTAAGAACTTCAGGGATTTGTGTAGCATTAAAAAAAAGTATTAAAGAACCTAAAATTGGAAAAATTTTTTTATATTGTAATTATATGGTATCTATATTAATACAATTAAATGCTGAAACAGATTTTGTTGTAAAAAATAATTTGTTTATAACTTTAGGTAATGAAATAGTAAAATATGCTGGAGAAAATTTTATTTTTGAATTAAAAGAAATACGAAAGTTTTTTGATAAAAAAATTATTGCTTTAATTAATAAAGTAAAAGAAAATATTACTTTGAAAAAAATTTATTTTCTAAAAGGAGAATATGTAAGCGCCTATATTCATAGTGGTCGTATTGGCGTGTTATTAAAATGGAATTCTGTTTTAAATGCAGAAAATTTAGAATTAGGAAAAAAAATAGCTATGCATATTGCAGCTTCACATCCTTTATATTTACAAAAGGATTCGATTCCATCTGAAGTTTTTTTAAGAGAATATAATGTACAGATGGAGTTAGCAAAAAAAACAGGAAAAAAATCTTTTTTATTAGAAAAGATTGTGAAAGGTCGTATGAAAAAATTTCAAAATGAATATACTTTATTAGAACAAAATTTTATTTTTAGTAATAAAGAAACTGTAAAAAATTTTTTAAAAAATAAAAATTTTATTATTAAAGAATTTATTTATGTTTCATTAAAAGATAAATAATTTTTATTATTTTTTAAAAAATAAAATATAATAATATTTTAAAAAAATATAAAAAAAAATATTTTTTGGATGATTTTTCGAATGTTATGTTAAATTTAATTTTATATATATTAAACATGTAAAATTTTTTTTAATATTTTTTTTAAAAATGTATTTAGACAATTAGGAAAATTAATTATGTTAAATAAAATAAAAAATTTTTTACATATACGTATGAATAATTGTGTAAATTTATTTCAGAAAGATTTAAAAAAAATAAGAACTAATACAATTTCTCCAGATTTAATAGAAAACATTACAATTAATTATTTTGGTACTGTAACTCCTTTAAAAAAATTATCTAATATTGTTGTTCAAGATTCTCAAACTTTAAAAATTACAGTTTTTGATAATTCAATAATTCCTATGATTAAAAAATCGATTTTTAGTTCAAATTTAGGAATGAATCCTATTTCTGAAGGTTCTGATATTCGTGTGTATATGCCCCCTTTAACTGAAGATCGAAGATTAGAGTTAATTAGAATTATAAAAAATGATGCTGAAAATACACGAATTTTTATTCGTAATTTAAGAAGAGAAGGAAAAGAAAAAATAAAAAAATTATTAAAAAATAAAGAAGTTACAAAAGATTGTTTTTATATTTTTCAAATAGAGATTCAAAAAAAAACAAATTTTTTTATGAAAAAAATTGATTCTATTGTGCTCTTAAAAACTAAAGAATTAATGAAAATTTAGTTTTTTAACTTTAGTTAAAAAATTAATGTATTTTTAAGATTTTTTTTTAAAAAAGTTATATATTTTAAAAAATGTTAAATGATATTTATTTAAAAACATTTTAAGATTTAAAAAATTTTTTTAAAAAAAATATATTTTTTTAAAGTGATTTATATATTTTTTAAGAAAATAATTTATAAAAAAAATTTTTTATAATATAAATATTCAAAAAACAATATTTTTTAAAATTTTTAAAATCATATAACTAAATTTTATAGTTTTTAAATTTTTAAAGAATGATGATTTTTGAAGTATTTAAAGAATATTAAGAATATTACATAAATTATTTTTAATGAAATTTTTAGTAATAGAATGTTTATAATTTGAGTGTTATTTGTATAATACATCTTGAGTAAAATTTATGACTAGAATAAAATATTATTATTTAAATTAAATAAAAAAATTTAATTTTTTAAATTTTTTAATATTATATTTTTATATAAAATATAATATTTTTTATGTATGCGATTGATTTTAAAAAAAAATATTTTATTTATAATTGTATTAAATTTCCATTCATTAGTATAATAAGGATAGATAGTATAAATATGTTATTTAAAAAATTTAGTTTGGTATGCTTATTATTTTTTTCTTTAGCTGAAGCTTCTCAATTTCAGTCTAATATAGATTATAATGTTCCAAATTTTTCAAAAAATTTTCAAATATCTATATCAAAAAAGATGAATGATTATCCAATTTCGTCAAATATTTTAAAAAGAAAATTTTTTCCAAATTCAAAAAATATTTTAAATGAGAAAAAAAAAATATTATCAAAAAATTTTCAATCTAAAATAATTTCTAAAAATTTGGATACAAAAATTCAATTAATTAAAAAAATTACTTTTTTAGGAAATAATTTTTTTTCTAATCAATCTCTTTTAGATATGATGAAAAATTTTGATATTTTAGAAAGTAAAATTTTTTCTTATTCACAAGTACAAAAATTTATTAAACATATAAAAGATATTTATTATCAAAATGGGTTTTTAAACTGTTGTGTTGAAATTGTAGGTGTCCCAGTTTCAAGTGATCGAGTACAAGTTAATGTAATGATTAAAGAAGGAAAAATTTCTCGTATTTCTAGTTTAGAGATTTCAGGAAATACTCATTTTTCTACTACGCAAATTAAAGAAATTTTGTTAAAAAATAAACCATTTTGGTTATTTAATTTTTTTTCTAAATCTATTTACGCGCCTAATAAATTTAAAAAACATTTAGATAATTTATTAAAGTTATACCATATGCATGGTTATTTAGATTGCCAAATTTTTCCTGTATATTCAGTGAGCCCTAAAAATTTATTTTTGACTGATATTCAAGTTAGAATTCAAGAAGGTGCTTTATATGAATATGGTAAAATGGAAATTTTAGGTATAAAAGATCCTTTTTTTTTAAAAAATTTAAAAAAAATTTTAAAAAAATTTCAACAAAAGTATAATTCATCATATAATTTAAAAAATATTTGTGTTCTCAAAAAAAAACTTAAAAATCTTTTTTTAAAATTTGGATATGCTAAAGTTTTTTTAAAAACTAAAATTTTAAAAGACATAAATTATAAAAAAATAAATTTTTATTTTTATTTAAAAAAAGATAAACAATATTTTCTTAATAAAATTTTTTTTCATGGTGCTACATACTCACAAGAAATTTTTTTACGTAAAATTTTACAAAAATATATAAATCGTTACTATGATTTTAGTCTTTTGAAAAAATGTTGCTTGAATTTTTTAAAGACTGGATTTTTTGAAAGTGTTTCTATTAAACATGTTCCTATTTTTAAAAATTCTAATAAAATTAATGTATTTTTTATATTAAAAGAAGAGAATAGAAGAAATTGTGATTTTTCTTCTGAATATAATTTTCAAGAAGGATTAAAATTACATTTATTAGGATGGAAAAAAAATATTTTTGGTACTGGTTGGAAATTAAAAGGAAATATTTGGAAAGGTCCAGATTCTATAAAAGGTGATATGAATATTTCTGCTCCTTCAATATTTTTTAAAAATTATTTATTACAATATCATATATTTTATCATACTTTAAAAAATCAATATTTTTTATCTTCTAATATTTTACAAAATGATGTAGGTAGTGAAATACAACTTAGAACTAAAAAACGTAATCATAAACAAATGTTATTATCTTTAGGATATATTAATACTAAAAATTTTAATTTAAATTTAAATATTCCTACTGTAAAATTACGAGGTTCTTTTTATACTGATGTTATACAAAAATATTTTAATACACATAATTATGTAAAAAATTTTTTTGTACGTACTGCATTTGATTATAATACATTATTTCCTACAGTGTGTCCTGAAACTGGTAATCTTTTTAGATTTTTTGGGCAATTTAATTTACCGGCTTCTACAGAGTTATATCATAATTTTGCAATTAATCTTGAAAAATATATTCCTATATTGGATAAAAATAATATTATATTACATGGTTGTGCAAATTTTAAATTTGGAATTAATTTTTTAAAAGATTTATTTAAAGTTGAACCTGAAATTATACCAGAAGAAGAAAAAGAAGAAATTGTTCAAAATATTGAACCAGAAATTACTACAACAGTAATTCCTGAAGTTACAGAACCAGAAAATGCTGAATTTACTATGATAGTAAAAGATTTAACGACTCCATCAATAGATACTACAACTGTTGTTCCTGAAGTCTTAAATTCTGATATTATATCTAGTTCAGAATCTGAAGATAAATCTTTAGAAGTTCAAAAAAATAAAATTCAACCGGTATTATTTTTGGATTTTTTAACTCAAATTAAAGCAGAAATTTTATTTCCGCATTTAAGATTTCCTATTCCGTTATTTCGAAATTTTCAATTTTCTATATTTACAGAATGTACTTCAAATTGGAATCTTGAAACTACATATGATATGCAAATTGTAAAAGATGGAACTTATCATCAATTGAATCCACATAGTATGACTGTTATGGCTGGTTTTTTTACACGTTGGTTTTCACCTTTAGGTCCTATAAAATTTACTTTTTCTAAATCTGTGTTTCATTATGTCAATGAAAATTCTATAAATGAAGATATATAGTTTTGTTATAATGTTTTCAAATAATATATAAATTTATAGAAATAAATAAAAAATTCACGAATATTTTTCATATGAATTTATTTTATAAAATTTTTAAGAAAAATAATTCATATACTTTTTAAAAGTTGGATAAAAAAATCATATGAATAATTCGTGATTTTATTTTTTTTAAAAAGTGATAAAAAATGTATAATTATTTTATTAAAGATATTTTAAAATATTTGCCACATCGGCATCCATTTTTGTTAGTGGATCAAATATTAGAATATTCTTCTAATTTTTCTTTAGTAGCTGTTAGTAATATGTCTAAAAATGATTTTTTAGGGCATTTTCCAAAAAAAATAATATATCCTGGTTTTTTACTTTTGGAGTTAGTAGCTCAGTCCTGTGGATTATTACTATCTATAAGTAATCCTAAAATTTCGAAAGATATTTTTTATTGTTTAGGTAGTGTAATTTCAGCAAAATTTAAGCAAATGGTAATACCCGAAGCTCAATTAATTATCAAAATTTTTTTAAAAAATTTTAATTTTACAGCATATAAATTTTATGGATCTATTTTTGTAAAGAAAAAATTAGTGTTTACAACTACGTTAATTTTAGTTCAAAAGAAATTTTAATTTTTAAAAAAAATATTTTTTGTAAATATATAAATTAAAAAAATTTTTAATTTCAGAATGTTTAAGTATTTTAATATATAATTTAGGGGAATTTATTTTTTAAATATTAAAGTATTATTAGGAAAATTATGAAAAAAGTAAATTTCGTACATTTACGTACACATAGTGATTATTCTATGATAGATGGATTATCAAAACCTGAAGTATTAGTACAACGTGCTGTTTCTTTAAAAATGGTTGCTTTAGGATTAACAGATATTAATAATTTATATGGTGTAATAAAATTTTATCATTTTGCGCGTCTATCAGGTATTAAACCTATTATTGGAGTAGATTTTACATTTCTTTCTAATATTATAAAAAATTATTTTTTTAGAATGACTTTATTAGCCGCTAATCAAGTTGGTTATCAAAATATTATTATCTTGTTATCAAAATCTTATCAAAAAGGATATCAAGAAAATTTGGGTCCTGTTATTACTTTTAAAAATTTAAAAAAATATCGGGAAGGAATTATTATATTATCAGGGGGTATTGAAGGAGATATAGCTAAATGTATTTTATATAATGATTTAAAATTAATAAAAAAAAATTTTCAATATTTTAAAAAGTATTTTGATAATTCTTATTTTTTAGAAATTTCTAGAATTAAGAATTTTCGTGAAGAAGAATATTTAGAAAAAATTAAATATATTTCAAAAAAATTTAATATTCCTTTAGTGGTAACGAATCCAGTATCTTTTTTAAAAAAAAAAGATTATAAAGTACATAAAATACGTATTGCGATTTATCAACGTAAAATTATTTCTGATTCTAAATTTTCTTATACATATACTAAAGAACAATTTTTAAAAAGTGAAAAAGAGATATGTGATTTATTTAAAGATTTTCCAGATGCTTTACGAAATAGTGTTGAAATTTCAAAACGTTGTAATGTGATTATACTTACCGGAAAATATTTTTTACCTGTTTTTGACACTGGTAGTATGAATATATTACAATTTTTTTTACAAAAAATTTCTGAAGGATTAGAAAAAAGATTACAAGAAATATTTCCTGTTGTATCTGTGCGCCAAAAATTGCGTATCCCATATGATATAAGATTATCATATGAAGTTTCTGTTATTAAAAAAATGGGATTTATTAGTTATTTTTTAATTGTTATGGAATTTATTCTTTGGGCAAAAAATAATGATATTCCAGTTGGCCCAGGTAGGGGATCTGGATCTGGTTCTTTAGTTGCTTATGTTTTACAAATTACTGAATTAGATCCTTTAAAATTTGATTTATTATTTGAAAGATTTTTAAATCCTGATCGAGTTTCTTTACCTGATTTTGATATTGATTTTTGTATGGAAAAAAGAGATTTAGTTATTGAACATGTTTCTGAAAAATATGGTAGAAACTCAGTAGCTCAAATTATTACTTTTGGAACCATGGCGGCTAAAGCTGTAATACGTGATGTGGGTCGTGTATTAGGTTATCCTTACGGTTTTATTAATAAGATTTCTAAATTAGTTCCTTTAGATCCAGGTATGACTTTAAGAAAAGCGTTCAGAAAACAGAAAGAATTAGAAAGATTATATAAAGAAGATTTAAATGTTAAAACATTAATTGATTTAGCTAAAAAATTAGAAGGCGTAGTACGGAATGTCGGTAAACATGCAGGAGGAGTAGTTATTTCTCCTACAAAAATTTCTGATTTTGCTCCATTATATTGTGATTCGAATGGAAAAAATCAAGTAACGCAATTTGATAAAAATGATATTGAATATGTAGGATTAGTAAAATTTGATTTTTTAGGATTAAAAACTTTAACGATTATTAATTCTTGTATTAAGATGGTTAATGAAAAAAATATTCGTTTAAAAAAAAAAACAATTAATATTAATAAAATTAGTTTATCTGATATAAAAAGTTTTAATTTATTAAAAAAAGCAGATACAATTGCTGTTTTTCAATTAGAATCTAAAGGTATGCAGGATTTAATTAGAAGATTAAAACCTGATTCTTTTGAAGATTTAATTGCTTTGGTAGCATTGTTTCGGCCGGGTCCGTTACAATCAGGAATGGTAGATAATTTTATAAATCGTAAACAAGGTTGTGAAAAAATAGCATATCCGGATAAAAAATGGCAACATATTTTATTAAAACCTATTTTAGAATCTACATATGGCATTATTTTATATCAAGAACAAGTAATGAAAATAGCTCAAATTTTATCTAATTATACTCCGGGTCAAGCTGATATTTTACGTAGAGCAATGGGGAAAAAAGATCCTAAAGAAATGTCTGCTCAAAGAAATTCCTTTGAAATAGGAGCGAAAAAAAATGGAATTTGTACTATTTTAGCTAATAAAATTTTTAATTTATTAGAAAAATTTGCTGCATATGGTTTTAATAAATCTCATTCTGCTACTTATGCTTTTTTATCATATCAAACATTATGGTTAAAATCTAATTATCCTGCAGAGTTTTTCGCGTCCGCTTTAAATATGGATTTATCAAATACAATTAAAATTGTAATATTAATAAAGGATATTCAAAAAAGGAATTTAAAAATTATTCCTCCAGATATTAATATGAGTTGTTGGAATTTTTTTGTAGATAAAAACAATAATATTGTTTATGGTTTAGGAGCTATTAAAGGTTTAGGGAAATCTTCTATAGACATTATTCAAAAAGAAAGAAAAAATGGAAAAAAACCTTTTAAAAATTTTTTAGATTTATGTATTCGTACTGTTTCGAAAAATTTTACTCGTCGAGTTTTTGAAAGATTAATAATGTCTGGTGCTTGCGATAGTTTTAAAATTTGTAGATTTGAGTTATTTTATAAAATAGAATATTTTATGAAAGTAGCTAAACAATATATTTTATTTCGTACTTCTAAGCAAAGAAATTTATTTGGTTCTCAACATTCTTTAAAAAATATTTTTTGTTTGCAGGATTCTCAGATTTTTTCAAAAAATAAGATAAAAAATTTGATAAATATGGAATATTATTATTTATGGGAAAAAGAAACTTTAGGATTTTATTTAACTGGACATCCTATTTCTATTTTTTTAAAAGAATTAATGATTTATACTAAAAATGTATTTTTAAAAGATTGTATAGAAAAAAAAAATAAAAAATATATTACTGTGGCAGGAATTATAGAATCTATTAAAATAAATTATTCTTTAAAAAAAAAAAAAATTTATTCTTTAGTTATTGATGACTCTTTTAATACTTTAGATGTTGTATTATTTGACATCCCTTTTAATATTTCAAAAAATGTATTAAAAAGAGACGTCATTATTTTAGTAACGGGTATTTTAAATTTTGATATTTTTAAAAATTGTTATCGAATTATAGCAAAAAATATAATAGATTTAGAAACTTTTCGTAATCAAAATATAAGAAAAATTTTTATTAGTATAAAATTTAATATTTTAAATATTCAAGATATATTAAATTTTTTATTAAAATTATTTCAAGATAATAATTTAGGTAATATTTCTGTAAATTTTATATTTGTAAAAAATTTTTCATATACACATCCATTATTTTCTACTTCTTGGAAATTATTTTTAACTAATACTTTAATGCGTAATTTATTTGAATTTTCTCGGTTAGGTTATTTAGAAATTCAATATTAATTAATATTTTTTAAAATATTTTTTTGTTTATATATTTAATGATTTTTGAGTTTTTTTAAAATTTTTTAAAATATTTTTAATTAATACTAATGTTTTAGTATTTTTTTTTCTAGAATAAAATTCTATTTGTTTATTTATAATAGTTTTTTTACTAATAATTAAAATGTTAGGAATACCTAATAATTCTAAATCTTTTAAAATAAATCCAATTCTTTCAGGGCGATTATCAAATAAAATTTCAATACCTTGTAAAGATAAATTTTTATATAATAAATTAGCAAGTTTTTTAATTTTAGGGTTATTGCGCATATTAATTGGTGCAATAGCTACCTGGAAAGGAGAAATTTTTTCAGGCCAAATTATGCCTTTTTTATCATGATTTTGTTCTATAATTGCAGAAATAATTCTATTTATTCCAATTCCATAGCACCCCATATGTAAAAAATCTTTTTTTTTTTTCGTAATAGAAAAATTTATAATTTTTGAGTATTTCGTACCTAATTGAAAAATATGTCCAATTTCAATACTTTTTTGTATTTTTACATCTTTAATATTATAAGATATTTCATTTCTTTTATTAGTCTGATTTAATTTTAATATTTGATTATATTTTATTTGTGTATTCCAAAAAATATTTGTTTTTTTAATATTTGGTTTTTTTTTAAATAAAATAAAATATTTTAGTTTTTTAACTTTTATATCTCCAATTAAAAATATTTTTAATTTTTTCGTATTTTTTAAAATGAAATTTATATTATATTTTTTTTTTTTTCTTTTAAATAAACAAATAGGTTTTTTTAATTCTGAAATGTTTTTTAATTTTTCAAAATTTAAAGTATGTTTTTTTTTTAATAATATTATAGAATATAAAAAACAAGAATTTTCATGAGTTTTTAAATATAAAATTTGTATGGATTTATTAAAAATTTTTTTTTTAGATAATATATTAGCAGGAAAAGTTACATTTTGAATTTCTGAAATGTTTTTAAAAATTTTAGCGTATTGTGATTTTTCTGGATATACTATAGTATCTTCTCCAGTTTTAGAAAAGGCATGAAATTCATGTGATACAAATCCTCCCATAATTTTAGATGTTGTAGGTACTATTTTAAATTTTAATTTAAATTCTTTAAAAATTTCGATATATATTTTTAATAATTTTTGATATGTTTTTTCCAAAGATTTTAAAGTATTATGAAAAGAATATGCATCTTTCATTAAAAATTCTATTGTTCGAATAATTCCAAAACGCGGCCTTATTTCATCTCGAAATTTTTTTTGGATTTGATAAACAATTAAGGGTAATTGTTTAAAAGAATGAATTTCATTTTTTAAGATTTTAGTAACTATTTCTTCATGTGTAGGACTAAGAATAAATTTTTTTCCTCTTCGATTAGAAAATTTTAATAATTCTTTACCATATAATTTAGTACGTCCACTTGCATCCCATAATTTTTGAGGATTTAAAACCGGTAAACATATTTCTAACGCATTAATTTTATTCATTTTTTTTGTAATAATATTAATGATATTTTGTATTACACGTTGCCCTGTGGGAAGCCAAGCATAAATTCCTGAAGATAATTTTCTAATCATTCCTGATCTTAACATTAGTTGATGACTAATAGTATCAGTATGTTTTGTGTAATTATGTAACGTAGAAAGTAAATATTTTTTTGTTTTCATTTTTTTTCTCAATATTTTTATATTATAAAAATTTTGTATTTTTTTTTAAAAAAAAAATTTTAAAAAAAGAAATATTTTATATAATATATTATATATTATTTTCAATTTTATTTAATTATTAGAGAAATTATATGAATACTGAAAATACAGAAGAAAAAACTGAAAGTCCTACACCACATAAAATTAAAAAAGCAGAAAAATTTGGTAATACACAAAATTCCTATGAAATAAATTTTTTTTTAATTTTATTTAGTAATATAATATTTTTGTGGTTTTGGAAATTTAATTTTTATAATTTTGTAATATGTTTTTTACGATTTTGTTTTTCTTTTCAAATTCTTCATTTATATAATAAAAGTTTTTATTTAATTTTTTATATGTATTGTAAAAAAATTATATTTTTTTTTTTATTTTTTTATATTAATATTTTTTTAATTTGTTTAATGGTTCCTTGGATAATTTATAAAAAAAAAAAATTATTTTTTCCTATTTTTTTTCAAACGAATTTTTTAAATAATTGTTTTAATATACAAAAAATATTTTCTTTAAACACTTTTGTTGTTTCTTTAAAATATTTTTTACAAATTTTTTTTATTATAATTTTTTCTTTTAATAATTTTATTAAATATTATCCTAATATATATATATGGTTTTCTTATTCTTTTAAAAAAAATGTTTCTTTGGGAAGTAATTTTATTTTTTTTTGCAGTATAATAAATATTTTTATTTATTGTTTTTTTGTGATTATTGATTTCTTTTGGAAAAAATTTGAATATGTAAAATCTTTAAATATGACAAAAAAAGAAATTAAAGATGAATTTAAAGAGTTAGAAAGTAATCAATTAATGAAATCTTATATTCGTCGTACTTCATTATCTAATTCGAAAAATTTTTTATTAAATGAATTTATAAAATCTGACATATTAATTTGTGAATCTTTAAATTATGCTATTTCTTTTCAATATAACATAAATACTATGCAAGCACCTCGGGTTATTAGTAAAGGAAAAGGTTATTCTATTCTTCATATGAAAAAATATGCAAAATTATATAAAATTCCTATTTTAGAATCAAATATGTCTTTAAAATCTTTATATGATAGTACTTCTATAGGATATAATATTCCTGTCACTTTTTTTAAAATTATAGCAGAAATTTTTGCTTGGATTTTACAATTTAAAAAATGGAAAAAAAAAGGAGGAAAGTTTCCTGAATTACCAAAAAATTTTATTTTGTTAAAAGAATAAAAAATTCCTGGAGAATAAAAATTATGAAATTTTTAAATTTTTTTTTATTTTTTTTAAAAGAAAAAAAAAAAAATTTTTTAAAATCTTTATTAGTACCTGTTTTAATTTTAATTTTATTACTAATGTTAATTGTTCCTTTACCTTCGTTTTTATTAGATATTTTTTTCACTTTTAATATTACTTTAGCTATTATGATATTAAGTTCTACTATGTTTATACGAAGTACGTTAGAATTTTCTACATTTCCCATAATTTTATTATTTTCTACATTGTTACGTTTAGCTTTAAATATTTCTTCAACACGTATTATTTTATTAAAAGGTCATTTAGGTTTTTTTTCTGCTGGTCATGTAATCGAAGCTTTTGGAAATTTTATAGTAGGTGGTAATTTTATCATAGGAATTGTTGTTTTTATTATTTTAGTTGTAATAAATTTTATTGTTATTACTAAAGGAGCCAGTCGAATTGCTGAAGTAGGTGCGCGTTTTACTTTAGATGCTATGCCTGGGAAACAAATGGCCATTGATTCTGATTTAAATTCTGGATTGATTAAAGAAGTAGAAGCTAAAAAAAGAAGATTGAAAATTGAAAAAGAATCTGATTTTTATGGATCTATGGATGGAGCTAGTAAATTTGTTCGTGGAGATGCTATTGCTGGAATATTTATTATGATTGTTAATCTTTTGGGGGGATTATTTGTAGGTATTTGGCAGCATAAAATGATGTTTTCAGAAGCAGCAAGACGTTATTGTTTATTAACTATCGGAGATGGATTAGTAGCTCAAATACCAGCGTTAATTATTTCTACAGCATCAGCTATTATTGTAACGCGCGTTAGTACTGAAGATACTTATGTAGGGGAGCAAATTATAGATCAAATTTTTCATAGTCCTCAAATAATATTCTTTAGTGGTTTAATATTAGGTGTATTAGGATTAATACCTGGAATGCCTAATTTTATTTTTTTAATTTTTACTATTGGATTATTCTTTTTGTCTTTTTTTTTTTATAGAAAAAATTTTATATTAAAAAATTTTCAAAAAAAAAAAAAAAATATTATACAAAAAAATAAAAAAACTTTAGTTACTTGGAAAGATGTCCATTTTGAAGAATCAATTGTTATAGAATTAAGTTATAATTTAAATTCTTTAATACAAGTTTTAGGGATTGATAATTTGTTAGAAAATTTAACTAAGTTAAGAAAAAATTTTGCGCAAGAAATAGGATTTTTACCACCATTTTTTTATGTTTTTATTAATCATGATTTACCTTTAAATTTTTATAGAATTTTAATAAAAGGAGTTGAAATAGCTTCTGGAAATATTTTTTTAGATAAGTTATTGGCAATTAATACAGGAAAAGCTCAGGGTTCTTTAATAGGAAAAAAAGTTTTTGATCCTGTTTTTAATTTTCCTGCATTTTGGATTGCTCAAAAATTTAAAGAAGAAGCTATTTTAAAGAATTTTATGATAGTAAAAAATTCTATGATAATTATTACTCATTTAAATCATATTATAAAAAATTTTTTTCATGAAATTTTAGGATTTCAAGAAACTCAAGAATTATTAGATTATGTATCTAATATGACTCCTAAATTAGTATTATCGTTAGTTCCAGAATTCTTGTCTACATTAGATATTCAAAAGATTTTAAAAAATTTATTAAAAGAAAAAATTTCTATTAAAGATATTAAAACTATTTTAGAAACTTTATTAGAATACGCGCCGTCTTTAAAAAAAGATTTAGACATGTTAACTAGTATGGTTCGCATTGCTTTAAGAAAATCAATTACTCAAAAATATTTTTCACAATTTGGAGATATTAAAGTTTTAGGATTACATTTTAAATTAGAAAAATTATTATTAGAAAACATTGAAAAAAATAATTATATTATTGAACCTAATTTAGCTAATAATTTAATTAAAAATACTAAAATAGCTATTAAAAAACAAAAAAAAAATAATGATCCAATAGTATTGATTGTAAATCATTCATTACGTCTTTTTATTTCTAGAATTTTTTTAAAAAGTATTCCAGAAATAGTTGTTTTATCATATTTTGAAATTTCAGAAGAACGAAATATTATTATTACATATGTAATTAGTTAATTTTTTAAATGATAATTTTTAAAACAAAATAAAAAAAATTTATATTACATTTCATTTACTATAGAAATTCCTAATAGTTGAAGTCCTTTTTTTAATATTTTTGCTGTTAAAAAAATAATTTTAATGCGACTCATTTTAATTTTTTTTATTTTTTCAGAAATAATAGGGCATTTTTCATAAAAACAAGAAAAATTTTCGGATAATGTAAATAAATATTTACATAATAAATGAGGAGTTCCTAATTTTTCTATTTGTAAAAGAATATCATTAAATTTTAATATTTGTAAAATTATTTTTTTTTCATAAATATTGTTTATAATAATAAGATTTTTTTTTTTAAATTTTAAATTTTTAATTTTTTTAAAAATAGATTGAATTCTAGTATATGCATATTGAATATATAATGATGTATTTCCTTTTAAAGTTAATATTTTGTTCCAATTAAAAATGTAATTTTTTTTTCTATTTTTAGATATTTCAAAATATTTAAGAGCTCCAATTCCAATTTTTTTAGATATTTTTCTTATTTTTTTTTGGGTCCAATTTTTATTTTTTTCTTGGAGAATTTTTTGAGTTCTTATAATAGATTCTTGAATTAATTTATATAATGTAATTGTTTTTCCTTCTCTAGTTTTAAAAGGAGTTTTATTTTTTGATAATATCATACCAAATTTATGATGTTCTAAACATAAGTTTGGTGAAATATATTTAGCTTTTTTAGCAATATTCCAGATATTTTTTAAATGTTGAGTTTGTCGTATATCTGTATAATAAATAATTTTATCTATTTTTAAAATTTGACTACGATATTTTAAACATGCTAAATCAGTTGTAGCATATAAATAAGCGCCATTTTTTTTTTGTAAAATTACCCCCATTTTTTTTCCTATACGGTTTTTAGAGGATTTTAAAATAGAAATTATTGTTCCATTTTTTTTAATTGTGATTTTTTTTTTTTTTAAATCTTTTAACATATGAGGAATCATATGATAATAAAAACTTTCTCCAAAAATGTGTTTTTTTTTTAATTTTATTTTTAAAATTTTATATATTTTTTGATTTTGTATAATAGTTTTCTTACGTAATTTTTTCCAAATTTTAAGGTATTTAGGATGCTTATTTTGTAATTTGATAACGCATTCTATAGTTTTTTTAGAAAAATTTTTATTAGATAAAAATTTTTTTTGAGATTCTTTATAAATTTTTTTAAGATTATCAAATTTTGTAATAGAATTTTCCATAATATAGGTAATAATCATTCCTATTTGAGTTCCACTATCTCCAATATGATTCATTTTTATAATGTGATGTCCTAAAAATTTTAATATTCTTGAAGTAACATCTCCTAATACAGTAGAACGTAAATGTCCTACATGCATTTCTTTAGCTATATTAGGAGAAGAAAAATCTATAATAATTTTTTTTTTAGTAATTTTAGGAATTTTAAATGTGCATATATGAAAAATTTTATTAATTTTTAAACAAATCCATTCATTTTTTAAAGTAATATTTATAAAACCTGGTTTTGTAATTGTTAAATTTTGATAAAAAGAAGTTTGTAACATTTTTTTAATAATTTTTTTTGCTAGTTTTAAAACATTTTTTTTTAAAATTTTAGCGAGTGATATAATTCCATTAATCTGATAATCAAAATTTTTATTTTGAGAGTTTTTTTGAATATTAGGGTTAAAATTAGATTTTGCACCTAACTGAATACATATTTCGTATACATTTTTTTCTAATTGAGATAATATTGTCATCTGTTTCTCTTTTTTATTTAATTTTAAAAAATAAAAATATAAAATTTTTTTTATAAAATGTTAAAAAATTTTTTCAAAAAAAAATATTATAAATCTTTTAGAATATATATTAAAGAAAATTTATCTTAAGATATAAAAAATTTAAATATTTTATAGGTCCTTTATTATTTTTTAAAAAAATTATTTTTACTAGATTAATTTTTAAAATATTTTTAAATTTTTAAAGATAATTGTATAATTTGTATATAGAATATTTTTTTAAAAAAAATATATTGACATTTATTAAAAAAGATATATTATAGATTTTGTAAACAAAATGTTCTTTAAAAAATAATCGAAAAATTTATGTGGACATAAAAATTATTAAATGTTCAAAATAGAATTAAAAGAATATTAATTATTAATTAAAAATTAATGTTTTTAAAGTTAGTGTTATTCAATTGAAGAGTTTGATCATGGCTCAGATTGAACGCTGGCGGCAAGCTTAACACATGCAAGTCGTGCGGCATCGTGAAATTTTTTTTTTAAAATTTTGACGGCGAGCGGCGAACGGGTGAGTAATATCTGGGGATCTACCTAAATGAGGGGGATAACCATTGGAAACGGTGGCTAATACCGCATAAAGTTTTAGAACCAAAGTGGGGGACTTTTAAAAAGCCTCACGCATTTAGATGAACCCAGATGAGATTAGCTAGATGGTAAGATAATAGCTTACCATGGCGACGATCTCTAGCTGGTCTGAGAGGATGGCCAGCCACACTGGAACTGAGATACGGTCCAGACTCTTACGGGAGGCAGCAGTGGGGAATATTGCACAATGGGCGAAAGCCTGATGCAGCTATGCCGCGTGTATGAAGAAGGCCTTCGGGTTGTAAAGTACTTTCAGTAGGGAAGAAATTATTTAGATTAATACTTTAAATAATTGACGTTACTTACAAAAGAAGCACCGGCTAACTCCGTGCCAGCAGCCGCGGTAATACGGAGGGTGCGAGCGTTAATCAGAATTACTGGGCGTAAAGAGCTCGTAGGCGGTATTTTAAGTCAGATGTGAAATCCCTGGGCTTAACCTAGGAACTGCATTTGAAACTGAAATACTAGAGTTTCGTAGAGGGAGGTAGAATTCTAGGTGTAGCGGTGAAATGCGTAGATATCTGGAGGAATACCAGTGGCGAAAGCGGCCTCCTGGACGAAAACTGACGCTGAGGTGCGAAAGCGTGGGGAGCAAACAGGATTAGATACCCTGGTAGTCCATGCTGTAAACGATGTCGACTTGGAGGTTGTTTCCTTAGAGAAGTGGCTTCCGAAGCTAACGCGTTAAGTCGACCGCCTGGGGAGTACGGCCGCAAGGCTAAAACTCAAATGAATTGACGGGGGCCCGCACAAGCGGTGGAGCATGTGGTTTAATTCGATGCAACGCGAAAAACCTTACCTGGTCTTGACATCCATAAAATTTTATAGAAATATAGAAGTGCCTTCGGGAATTATGAGACAGGTGCTGCATGGCTGTCGTCAGCTCGTGTTGTGAAATGTTGGGTTAAGTCCCGCAACGAGCGCAACCCTTATCTTTTGTTGCCAGCGGTTCGGCCGGGAACTCAGAAGAGACTGCCGGTTATAAACCGGAGGAAGGTGGGGACGACGTCAAGTCATCATGGCCCTTACGACCAGGGCTACACACGTGCTACAATGGTATATACAAAGAGAAGCAACTCTGCAAAGATAAGCAAACCTCATAAAGTATATCGTAGTCCGGACTGGAGTCTGCAACTCGACTCCACGAAGTCGGAATCGCTAGTAATCGTGGATCAGAATGCCACGGTGAATACGTTCCCGGGCCTTGTACACACCGCCCGTCACACCATGGGAGTGGGTTGCAAAAGAAGCAGGTATCCTAACCGTTTTATTGGAAGGCGCTTACCACTTTGTGATTCATGACTGGGGTGAAGTCGTAACAAGGTAACCGTAGGGGAACCTGCGGTTGGATCACCTCCTTAAAAATTAAAACATTTAATTTTTTATTATATGTTCACATAATTTTTTGATTATTTATAAAGGCTTGTAGCTCAGCTGGTTAGAGCACACCCCTGATAAGGGTGAGGTCGGTGGTTCAAGTCCACTCAGGCCTACTAATTTTTTCATTTTAGGGGCTATAGCTCAGCTGGGAGAGCGCCTGCCTTGCACGCAGGAGGTCAGCGGTTCAATCCCGCTTAGCTCCAAATATATGTTATATTTTATATTTTAATTTTTAAATTTTTTTGATATTGATAATCAAAACATTTTGGTTTTTTTAATATTTTTTTTGAAATTTTATCGCATAAATTTTGCATTGTGTTTTCTATATGTCCTTTAGTCCATATCCATTTAATTTCATGAGAATATAAAGAATTTTTTAATCTAATCCACAAATCTTTATTTTTTATATTTTTTTTATTTTTTTTTTTCCAATTATTTTTTTTCCATTTTTTATACCATATTAAAATTCCTTTTTTTAAATATTGACTATCTGTAATAATAGTGACTTTACAAGATATTTTTAATGCTTCAAATCCATAAATTGCTGCCATTAATTCCATTCGATTATTAGTTGTTAAATAAAAACTTTTATAAATTTTTTTATAATATTTTAAATATTTAATAATTACACAAAATCCTCCAGGACCTGGATTTTTAGAGCAAGCACCATCTGTAAACATTAGGATTTTTTTTTTCATAATTTTAAATTACTCCTGTATAAAAAAATTAATATAGGTGATAATATGTTAGAACGTATAGTATTTTTAGATACTGAAACTACAGGAATGAATAAAACTGGGATTCTTTATCAGAATCATAAAATTATTGAAATTGGTGCAATAGAAATGATAAATAGAAAATTTACTGGAAAAAATTTACATTTTTATTTACAACCCAATCGTTTAGTAGATAACGAAGCGTATAAAATTCATGGAATTTCAAATAAATTTTTAATGAACAAACCTGTTTTTTTTGAAGTTTCTAAAAAAATTTTAAAATTTTTAAAAAATAGTATGCTTGTTGTACATAATGCAATTTTTGATATTAGTTTTCTAGATTATGAATTTAGTTGTGTTTCAACAAATATCCCTAAGATTCATACTTTTTGTAATATTTTTGATACTTTAGTTTTTTCTAGAAAATTGTTTCCTGGAAAAAAAAATACTTTAGATGCATTATGTCAAAGATATCAAATAAATAATAAAAATCGTTTATTACATGGTGCTTTATTAGATGCTAAATTATTAGCTCAAGTATATTTATCAATGACTAGTAAACAAGAAACTTTTTGTTTTAAAGAAAAAAAATATCTAAAAATACAAAAAAAATTGAAAGATATTTCAAACGACATATGTGTGTCTAGTATTATTTATGCTACTAAAATTGAAGAAAAAAATCATTTCAATTATTTAAAAGATATACTTAAAAATTCAAAAAAAAATTTTTGGTAAAATTATTATAATTTTTCTTGACGAATTTATCAAATAATTATAAAATATTTTTATAATAAATAGGTGCGGTAGTTCAGTTGGTTAGAATATCGGCCTGTCACGCCGGAGGTCACGGGTTCGAGTCCCGTTCGCACCGAAAATTTAGTTTAAATATTTTAATTTTAAAAATATTTCTAAAATATAAAAAAAATTTATTTTTAGCAGTAATAAATTTTTTTTAAAAAAAATTATTTTAAAATTAAGGAAATTTAATATGAAATTAGATAAAGAAAAAAAAAAAGATATTTTAATACAGAAAGAATCATTAAAAGAAAATAATTTTGATAAATTTAAAAATTCTTTTTTAAATTCTAAAATTTTTAAAAAATTTAAAAAATATGAAAAAAAAAATATTAAAAAAAAAATTGAATATGATTCTAAATTATTAAATTTTAATCAAATTATGCAAAAAAATATTAGTAAAATTTATAGTTCTTCTTTAGAAAAAAATTTTTTAGAAATTTTTCCTATCATAGATTGTTTAGAGTCTTCTTTAATGGCTATTAAAAATTCTGATCTAAAAGAAAAAAATTTTAAAAAAATGTTAAAAAATATATATAATAAATTTTTATTATTTTTTAAAGAATATAATATTACTGTTATTGATAAAAATAATATTCCTTTTAATCCGTTAATACATCAAGCTATGTCGTTGGATTTTTCAACTAACTATCCTGATAATTATGTAGCAAAGATTATACAAAAAGGTTATTTATTAAACATTAAATTATTAAGACCTGCTTTAGTTTCAGTTTCACAAATGTCTTCTATAAAAAAATAATATTAAAAATTTTTGAGATTTTTTATTATTGAAATATTATAAATTTTATGTATAAGTTTTTTATTTAAAAGAAAAATTTTATGAAAAAAATAATTAATAAAAAAAAAAGTTTTTTTAATAAAAAAGCTTCATATAATTTTTTCTTAATTAAAGAAATTATAGCCGGATTATCTTTAAAAGGATGGGAAGTTAAATCTATACGTTTGGGACGTATTAATTTAACAGGTAGTTATATTGGTATTATTAAAAATGAAATTTATTTAATAGGTGCAAATTTTCAACCTATAAAAACTACAAATTTTTTTTCTTATCAGGATCCATATCGAAAAAGAAAATTATTATTAAAAAGACGAGAAATAAATATTTTATCTATGCATGTTCAAAAATTGAGAAATACTATAATTCCTTTAAAATTATTTTGGAAAAAAGAATTTTGTAAATTATTAATTAGTATTGCTCAAGGAAAAAATTTATTTGATAAAAGATTACAAAAAAAAGAACGAGTATGGAAATTAGAAAAATCTTTTTTAAAAAAACGTTTTTATAATTAATTAATAAAAATTTTAAATATTTATTTTTAAAAAATAAAATATATTATGTTAATACAAGAAGAAAAATGGATGCAATTTGCAATTTCTATGGCAAAAATAGGAGAAAAAAAAGGCGAAGTTCCTATTGGGGCTATTTTAGTCTATAAAAATAAAATTATTAGTCAAAGTTGGAATTCATGTATTAGTAATAATGATGCTAGCGCTCATGCTGAAATTTTAGTAATAAAAAACGGAGGAAAATTTTTAAAAAATTATAGATTATTAAATACTTCTTTGTATGTAACACATGAACCTTGTTTAATGTGTTCTTCAGCTATATTTCATGCTAGAATTAAAAAAATTGTATATGGATCATATAGTTTTAATAAAGAATCTTTAACAAATTTTTTATTTTTTTTTAAAAAAAAAATTAAGCATCATATAAAGGAAATTATTTCCGGAGTTTTATTATATGAATGCTCAATGTTATTAAAAAATTTTTTTAAAAATATAAGAAAAAATAAAAAACATTTTAAGCTTCTAAAATTACAATAGATTGAGCATATTTTTGAGTATCTGTAATACTTAAATGTATTTTATATTTTTTTGAAAAAAAATTTTTATTTAATATTTTTATTGTTGGTTTTCCATATGATGTATGAGAAATTTCTAAATTTTTTAAACTTTTAATATTTTTTATTCCAATTCCTAATGCTTTTAAAAAAGCTTCTTTTGCAGTAAATATTTTAGCTAAAAAATATGAATTTTTTTTATTTTTTAAAAAATTTTGAAGTTCTTTTTGAGATAAAATTTTTAAAGGAATTTTCATATCATATTTTTGAATTAATATTTGTATTCTATAAATTTCTATACTATCGATTCCTATGCCTATAATTTTCATATTTTAATTTCAATGTTTTAAAATGTTGATTTTTCTAAAATAATTATGATTATTAAATAAATTTTTTTTTTAAACATTTTTTCTAAAATGTATTTTGTAGATTTACGATAAAATTTTATTTTTTTTCCGTTTTTTCCTATTAAAATTTTTTTATAACGTAAATTTTTTACTTTAATAAAAATTTTAATAAAATATGCTTTATCTTTATATTTACGAATGAGTGGCGGTAATATTTTTATATTATATGGAATCTCTTGATGTAAACATTTTAGTAAAGATTTTCTTAGGATTTCTTTAATTAAAAACTTTTTAGTACATGTAGTTTTTTTTTTTAATAAATATATATGTTTTTTTTTAGGTATTTTTTTTTTTATTTCAGATATTAATTTTTTTAAAAAAAAATCTTTTTTAGCTGATAAAAGAAAAATTTTGTTGAATATATTTTTTTGAGAAATTTTTTTAATAAATGGTAATAATAATTTTTTATTTTTTATTAAATCAATTTTATTAATAATAATAAAATATTGGACATTTTTTTTTATAATCCATTCTAATATTTTTTGATCTGTTAATGTCCATTTTAATGCTTGAATTACAAATAAAATTAAACAAGATTTATTTGTAATATCATCTTTTAATATTTTTTTTTTAAAAAAAATTTTTTTTTGAGTATCAAATCCTGGGGAATCGATAAAAATGTATTGATATATTTTTTTTGTTAAAATTCCTACAATATTTTTTTGTGTTGTATTAATTTTATGTGATGTAATAGAAATTTTTTGGTTGATTAATTTATTAAATAATGTAGATTTTCCTACGTTTGTTCGACCAATTATTGTAATGATTCCGCAATACTGATTCTCTATCATATTTATTCTATCTCTAATTTGTTTAATGCATGTTGTGCTGCATCTTGTTCGGCTTTTCTGCGGCTTACGCCTATTCCAATTAAAGGATTTTTTAATCCTTTAATTTCACAGGAAATTGTAAAAATTTGATTATGAGCTTCTCCATATACATGACTAATATAATATAATGGTAATGGTAAATGTTTAGATTGTAAATATTCTTGTAATTTTGTTTTTGGATCTTTTTGAATACTATATAAACTAATTTTTTTGAATCGTTTATGATACCATTTTAAAACAATTTTTTCTGTAATATTTATATTACTATCTAAAAAAATACTAGCAATAATAGCTTCCATAGTATTAGCTAGAATTGATTCTCTTTTAAATCCTCCACTTTTTTTTTCGCCTTGTCCTAATTGCAAGAAACCTCCTAAAGAAAATTCACTAGCAATTTCTGCTAAAGTATTTCCTTTAACTAATGTAGCTCGTATTCTGCTCATTCCACCTTCATTAATATTAGGAAAATAATGATATAAAGCTTTTGCTATGATAAAACTTAAAATGGAATCCCCTAAAAATTCTAATCTTTCATTATGCTGGATACTTGCGCTTCTATGAGTTAAAGCATGAAAAAGTAAATTTTTGTTTATAAAATGATAACCTAAAAATTTTTGTAATGTATCAAGCATAATAGTGTTCATAAAGCACCAATATAAAAAATGAAAATAATTATACATCTATTAATGATGTTGTTTTAATTTTTTTGGTAATTTGGTTAATTTTTATATATATTTTTTATTTTATAGTTTTTAAAATTCTAATTTGATTTAATTTATTAATTTTTAAATATTTTTTAAAATTAAAGTTAAAAAATATTTTTTTTACACGACCCAAAATATCTTTTTTAGATACTAACCCCCAAATTCGACTATCATTACTATTATCTCTATTGTCTCCCATTACAAAATATTTATTTTTTGGTATAGTCCAAGTCCATTGTTTATTTTTTATATATTTTTTAAGAATTTTTAAAGGCACTTTAATTCCAGATGTAATTGTAATAATTTTTTCTGTATTATCAATTTTTTCATTAATATATTGTTTAAAGAATGTATGATAATTTTTTTTTTTCATTATTTTTAAATTTTTTTTTTTTGTATATTTAATTTCATGTTTAATATTTTTATTAAAATTATTTTTTTTAGTATGTGAAATAATTTTTATTTTTTTTGTATAAGGATTATATTGAATGATATCATTAGGTATTCCTATAATACGTTTCGTATATAAAATTTTTTTATTTTGAGGATATTTAAAGACTATTACATCATTTCTTTGAGGTTCATAAAAATTTATTAAAATGTTTTCTGTAATTGGATTTTTAAAATTATATTTAAATTTTTCTACATATACTAAATCTCCAGGAATCATAATTGGACTCATAGAATTAGAAGGTATTAAAAAAAATTCATAGAAAAAAATTCTAATAATAAAAAAAAACATTACAAATGGACTAATTGTACTAATTTTTTGTAAATTTTTAAAATAATAAAAAAATTTATTATTTTTATTATATATATAATTATTTTTTTTTAAAAAAGGTAAAATTAAATATTGTATAAACCAAAAGAAAAATGTATTTATAATATAAAAATTCATAATAATAATTAAAAATTTACGCATATTTTATATCCTATTTATTTTTATGCATTTGTAAAGTAGAAAAAAATACTTCTTGAGGAATATTAACATTTCCAATTTTTTTCATTCTATTTTTTCCTTTTTTTTGTTGTTGTAATAATTTTTTTTTTCGACTAATATCACCTCCATAACATTTTGATAATACATTTTTTCTTAATTGTTGAACAGTAGCACGCGCAATAATATGATTTTCAATAGATGCTTGAATTGGAATGTTAAATTGTTGTCGTGGCATTAATCTTTTTATATTTTCAATAATTTTTTTTGAATTTTGTATTGCATTTTTTTTGTGTTGTATGGTAGTTAAAGCATCAATTTTAAGATTATTAATTAAAATATCTATTTTTACTAAATTACTTTTTTGAAATTTTTCAAATTTATATTCTAAAGAAGCATAACCACTAGAAACAATTTTTAATTGATCAAAAAAATTTAAAATAATTTCCGCTAATGGTATTATATATGATATAGACACTTGTGTATCATGATAAAAAATTTTTTTTTGTATTCCTCTTTTTTGAATACAAATTTTAATAATTTTTCCTACATATTTAATAGGAGTTAAGATATCACATAACGCTATAGGTTCTCGAATTTCTTTAATTGTATTAAAAGGTGGAAATTTAGAAGGATTATCTAATAAAATAATTTTTTTGTTCTTAAGCATGATTTCATATATTACAGTAGGCGCAGTTGAAATTATTTTAATATTATATTCACGTTCTAAACGTGATTGTATAATTTCTAAATGTAGTAATCCTAAAAAACCACAACGAAAACCAAATCCTAAAATTTCAGAATTTTCAGGTTCTGTAAATAAAGACATATCATTTAATTTTAGTTTGTTTAAAGCGTCACGAAATAAAATGTATTTTTTAGGATTTAAAGGGAATAATCCTGCATAAATTTTTGGAGTAATTTTTTTAAATTTAGGTAATAAGGATTTTGCAGGATTTTTATAAGATGTAATAGTTTCACCTACTAAACTAGTATCTATTTTTTTACTTCCAAAAATTATCCAACCTACTTCTCCATTATGTAAACATTTTTTATAAATACGTTTAGGTGTAAATATTCCTAAATTTTCTATTGTATAAATTTTTTTAGTTCTTAAAATAATTATTTTTTCTTTTTTTGTAAGATTCCCATTTTTAATTCTAATAATAGATACAATACCAAAATATTTATCAAACCAAGAATCTATAATTAAAGCTTGTAATGGAGCATTATTTTGTCCTAATGGTTTAGGGATAAATTTAATAATTTTTTCTAATAATGTAGTTATTCCTTTTCCTGTTTTTGCTGAACATAAAACAAAATTATTAATTGGTATTTTAATAATGTTTTTGATATCTTGTAAAATTTTTTGAGGATTTGAATTAGGTAAATCAATTTTATTTAATACAGGTAAAATTTTTAATTTTAACTTTTGTGCTTGATAACAATGTGCTATTGTCTGAGCTTCTATACCTTGTGTAGCATCAATTACTAAAATTACTCCTTCACAAGCTGATAAAGAGCGAGAAACTTCATGTGAAAAGTTAACATGTCCAGGTGTATCTATAAAATTTAAAAAAAAAACTTCATTTTTTTTATTTATATATTTTAAAGTAACAGTTTGCGCTTTTATTGTGATTCCTCGTTCTCGTTCTAAATCCATAGAATCTAATACTTGATTAAACATTTCTCTTGGTGTTAATCCTTTACATTTTTGTATTAAACGATCAGATAAAGTTGTTTTTCCATGATCTATATGAGCAATAATAGAAAAATTTCGTATATTTTTCATGTTATATTTTTTTCCATTATGATAAAATAATAATTATAAATATATCGTATTTTTAAAAAATTTTATATTTAATTTTTTTATAAAAAATATTTTTTCTATTTTTAAATTTTTTTTAAAATATAAAATTTTTTATAAATAGTATGAAATTTTTTATTTTTCAAAATTTTATATGTTTAAATAATAAAAATTCTAGAGAAATCTTTTAATATGACAAAAAAAGTTATTGTAGCAATGTCTGGAGGCGTAGATTCTTCAGTATCTGCATGGTTATTACTTCAAAAAGGATATCATGTAGAAGGTTTATTTATGAAAAATTGGGAAGAAGATGATAAACATGGTTATTGTTCTTCTGCAAAAGATTTAAAAGATGCTCAAAACGTATGTAAAAAATTAGGAATTTTTTTGCATATAATAAATTTTTCATATGAATATTGGAAATATGTTTTTTTAAAATTCTTAAAATTTTATCAAGAAGGAAAAACACCTAATCCTGATATTTTATGTAATCAAATAATAAAATTTAAATATTTTTATAATTTTTCTTTTGAAATGTTATCTGCAGATTATATTGCTACAGGACATTATGCTCGATGTATTAAAAAAAATGATCAATATTATTTATATCGAGCTAAAGATTTAAAAAAAGATCAAAGTTATTTTTTGTATACTTTAAATTCTAAAAAACTTTCTAAAATTTTGTTTCCAGTAGGTAATTTTAAAAAATCTTTTATACGAAAAATTGCATTTAATATTTCATTAAAAGTTTTTAATAAAAAAGATTCTATGGGTATTTGTTTTATTTCTCCAAAAAAATTCTCTTTATTCTTAAAAAAATATTTGTTTGAAAAATCCGGTAAAATTCAAACAATGTCTAAACAAAATATTGGAATACATAAAGGTTTATTTTATTATACGTTAGGTCAAAGAAAAGGATTAAAAATTGGAGGTTTAAAAAATAATTTAGGATTTCCTTGGTATGTAGTTCAAAAAGATATTGTAAATAATGTTTTAACTGTAGTACAAGGATCAGGTAATCCTTATTTATTATCTGTAGGATGTTTTATTAAAAAAATATTTTGGATTAATATTTTTAAAAAAAAAAAAAATTTTTTTTGTACTGTAAAAATTAGATCACAGCAATCTCCAGTATTATGTCGAGTTTTTATATTAAAAAAAAAAAAAATAAAAATTTTTTTTAATTCACCTTTATTAGCTGTAGTTCCTGGTCAATCATCAGTTTTATATCATGTAAATTGTTGTTTAGGAGGCGGAATCATAGATACTTGTATTCCTTATATACATAAAAAAAAATTTTAAAATTTTTTATTTTAATTTTTAGCAGATATTTTAGGATTTTTAAAATATGGGATTTTTAATAGGAAAAAAAATTTTAATTGTAGGAATTTCAAATAAATTTTCATTATCTTGGGGTATTGCAAAACAAATGCACAAATATGGAGCTGAATTAGCATTTACATATTCTAAAAAAAAAAAAAAAACAAAAATTAAAAATTTGGTAAAAGAAGTAAATTCAAATAAAATATTTTTTTGTGATATTCGAATAAAAAATAGTATAAAAAATTTATTTAAAAATTTATATTTTTTTTGGAAAAAATTTGATGGAATAGTACATTCCATTGCTTTTTCGCCTCTTATTTCAAATATTCAAAAAAAAAATATAGAAAATATTACATGTAATGATTTTTTATCTACACATGAAATTTGTTCATTCAGTTTATTAGCTTTAATTAAAGAATCAAAAAATTTTTTAAATTTTAATTCATCTATTTTAACTCTATCTTATATTGGGTCTTCACGTTATATATCAGGATATATGTTATTAAATTCAGCAAAAGCTTCATTAGAATCTAATATTAAATATTTAGCATATTCATTAGGTAAAAATAATATTAGAGTGAATGTTATTTCTTCTGGTCCGATTATGACAGTTTCTTCTAGAAAAATATATAATTTTTCTAAAATTTTAAAAATTTCAAAAAAATTTTCTCCTTTAAAAAGAAATGTTACATTAAAAGAAATTGGAAATACTGCTTCTTTTTTATGTTCAAATTTATCTTCAGGTATTACTGGTCAAATTATTTATGTAGACGCAGGATTTAATATTTCAGGTATTATTTAAAATTTAAAATAAAAATTTTTTTTTAATAATTTTAATTTTTAAATAAATATTTTTTAGAAAATAAAAAGTTTTTAATATTTTTAATTATTATTATTATTTTAAAAATATTATTTTAAAATATTTAAAATCATATTATAAAATTTTTTTATTATAAATAGGATTTTGTTATATTATGGCTTTTCAAAATAATTTAGTATTAATGAAATTAAAAAAAAAAATGATTTTAAAAAATTCTAAAATTGAAGGAATTGTTAAAAGTACTTCAAAAAATTATGGATTTTTAGAAACTAATATTCATAAAAAAATTTATATATCTTCAATTCATATGAAAAATTTAATGCATGGAGATCGGATTAAAGGATATGTTAATTTTGAAAAAAAACGTGAAATGTTTTATCCAGAAATATTAATTGAACCTTATTTAACTAAATTTATAGGTTTTTTACAAAAAAAAAAAAAAAAATATTTTATAAAATCAATTTACCCATATGTACGAAATATTATTTTTTGTAATTCTATTGATTTAAATTTACATCCGTGTCATGAAGGAGATTGGGTAGTTGCTAAACTAGTTGAACATCGTTTTAAAAAAAATAATAGATTTTATGCAATAATTTTAAAATTTATTATAAAAAAAACCCATCCTTTAATTCCTTGGTATGTTATTTTAGAGCGATATAATTTACAAAAAAAATCTCCTAATATGTATTCTCAAAAAATTTTAGAAATAAAGACATATCAAAAAAATCGTCAAGATTTAACGAATTTAGATTTTATAACTATTGATAATAAATATACAAAAGATATTGATGATGCAATTTTTATAGAAGAGAAAAATTCACAAAATTTAATTTTAACTGTAGCAATTTCTGATCCTACTGAATATATTTTTCAGCATACTCCATTAGATAAAATTGCGAATCAACGGAGTTTTACACATTATTTACCTGGTTTCAATATTCCTATGTTACCTAGAAATTTATCTGAAGATTTATGTTCTCTAAAACCATTTTTAAAACGTCCTGCATTAGTATGCCGTGTTTTAATTAATATAGATGGTAGTATTTCTTTTAAAAATATTAGCTTTTTTTTAGCTTGGATTAAATCTAAAAGTAAATTATCTTATGAAAATGTTTCAAATTGGTTAGAAAAAAAAGGAACTTGGAATCCTGAAAATAAAAAAATTATGACTCAAATTTTGTTATTGAAGAAAGTTTATGACATTAGACGTATTTGGCGTAATAAGTTTGCTTTTATTTTTCCTGATAAACCTGAATTTCGTTTTCATTTTTCAGATACTTGGAAAATTTTAAATATTTCTTTAGAATTTAGACGAATTGCACATTATATGATTGAAGAAGTGATGATTACAGTTAATCTTTGTGCTGCAGAATTTTTAAGTAAAAAATTAGGATTTGGTTTATATAATGTTCATCTTGGTTTCGATGAATATAATGCAATTAATGTTTGTAAATTTTTACAAGAATATAAAATTTATTATAATCCTACAGAAATTATGACATTAAAAGGATTTTGTCAAATGAGACGTGATTTAAAAAAAATTTCTAATACATATATTCAATATCGATTATATAAATTTCAAACTTTTAGTGAAATAAGTTTAACTCCTAAACCTCATTATATTTTAGGATTTCCAGTATATGCAACTTGGACTTCTCCTATTAGAAAATATAGTGATATTATAAATCATCGATTATTAAAATCTATTATTAAAGGTGAGAAAAATATTTTAAAACCAGATACGTCAATAATTACTCAAATTTCATCTCAAAAAAGAAAAAAACGTTTAGCGAATCGTGAATTAGAAGCGTGGTTATATGTAAATTTTTTTAATTCTTATAATTATAAAAAAAAGATTTTTCAGGCTAACATTGTAAATATTTTTAAAAATGGAATACAAGCTCAATTATTAAAAAATGGAGCTTTCGTTATAATACCTTCTTGTTATATTTATCATTTACAAAAAAAATTATTTTTTTTTCCCGAACGGGGTATGATATATTTAAAAAATAAAATTTATTATCGTGTTTCTGATAATGTTAAAGTATATATTGTAAAAATCGTTAAAGAAACTAAAAAAATTATTGCTAGTATAATATAATCTTTTTTATAAAAATTTTTTATTTTAAAAATTTTATAGGACTTTAAATATGCATGAATTATTTTTTCAATTATTAATTTATTATAAATTATTTATCAAATTATTAACTTTTGTACATCCTGTAAGTATAATTTTTATTTTTATTAGTTTAACAAATTATTTACCTTATAAAGAAATTAAAAGAATAAACTTAATTAGTAACATTACAGTATTTTTTATTTTATTTTGTTTTTTATTTTTTGGATATAAAATTTTAGACATTTTTCATATTTCAATTTTCTCATTACAAATTTCTAGTGGAATTTTAATGTTTTTTATTTCATTGTTAATGTTACAAGAAGTTTTTTTAAATATTACTCCGACATTTTTTTCAGATTCTAAAAATTTTTATTCTGATGTTATATATCATGTTTCTTTTGTACCCTTATCATTTCCATTAATTGTAAATCCTGGAGTTATTAGTACTATTATTTTATGGAGTTTAAAACATTCAAAATGGTATAATTATTTTGGAGGTTTTTTGATAATTTTTTTATTTGTTTATATATATAGAATTTTATTTAAAATTTCTTTGCAAATTATAAAATTTTTTAATGATACTAGTTTTATAATTTTAAAACGTATTATGGGAATAATTTTATTAACTTGGAGTATAGAACTAATTATTTCTGGTATTAAAGCAAGTTTTTATTATTAAAATAATTAATTATATTAAAAAAATAATTTTAAAAAAGTAAAAAATATGTCTATTATTATTCGAGATTTTGGTATTTGTGATTGGAATTTAATTAATTTTTCAATGAACATGTTTACAAATTTAAGAAATATTAAAACGAAAGATGAATTATGGTTATTAGAATATTTTCCTGTTTTTACTCGAGGAATTTCAGAAAAAAGTAAATTTTTATCTTATATAAATCAAATACCAGTTTTTTTAACTAATCGAGGAGGAAAAATGACATATCATGGACCAGGTCAATTAATTATATATTTTTTAATAGATTTACGTCGTAGATCTATGAAAATATTAGTTTTTATTAAGAAAATTTTATCTATAATTAAAGAAACTTTACAAGAATTTTTCATTTTTACATATGAAAAAAAAAAATTTCCTGGTTTATACATAGATAATCAAAAAATATCTTCTTTAGGATTACGAGTAGTACATGGATGTATTATGCATGGTTTTTCTATTAATGTAAAAATGAATTTATTACCTTTTACATTTATTAATGTTTGTGGTATAAAATCAATGAAAGTAATAGACATGTTTTATTATAATTCCAAAGTAACTTTACTAAAAGTTAAACAAAAAATTTTAAAAAAAATTTTTAAAATTTTTTCAAATATTTATTGTTTAACATAAAATTTTTGATTTTTTTAAAAAAAAAATATTATAATCATTTAAAAAATTTTACTATATATTTTTATTTATAAATGATTTAAAAAATAAAGTAAAAATTTTTTAATATTTAATAAATGTTTTCATAAAAAAATAAAGTACTTATGGTGAGTCAAATATTAAAAAAAAAATTAAAAAAACCTTATTGGTTAAAAATTAATTTCCCTACTGATAGTAAAAATTTTTGTAACATTAAAAATATTTTAAGAAAAAATAACTTAAATACTGTATGTGAAGAAGCTCATTGTCCTAATATTTTCGAATGTTTTCATTCTGGAACTGCTACTTTTATGATTTTAGGATCAATTTGTACACGTAAATGTCCTTTTTGTGCTGTTTCTAAAGGTCGAGCTAATTTTGTTGATTTAGATGAACCTAAAAAATTAGCTTTAGTAATTTCTAAATTAAATTTAAAACATGTAGTTATTACTTCAGTAACTCGTGATGATTTAAGAGATAAAGGTGTCATGCATTTTTGTCGATGTATTCAAGAAATTCGTAAAAAAAACAACGTTACAATTGAAATTTTAGTACCTGATTTTCGAGGAGTTTTAAAAATTGTTTTAAAACGTTTTAAAAAAAATTTGCCTGATGTATTTAATCATAATATAGAAAATGTACCTCGTTTATATTCTAAAATTCGTCCGGGTGCTAATTATCAAGATTCTTTAAAATTATTATATAATTTTCATAAAAAATTTCCTACTGTATATATAAAATCTGGTTTAATGGTAGGTTTAGGGGAAAACTTAAAAGAAATTTTAGAAGTTTTAAAAGATTTACGTTCTGTAGGTGTGTCTATGTTAACTATTGGGCAATATTTACAACCTAGTAAATATCATCTACCAGTTAAAAAATATTTTACTCCTTCAGAATTTAAAAAATTAAAATCTATTGCTATTTCATTAGGATTTTCTAATGTTTTTAGTGGAGTTTTTGTTCGTTCTTCTTATCATGCAGAAACTCAAACTAAGAATATTAATTTAAGAATTAAAAAATAATTTTTTTTAATTACTAGTTTTTATAAAAAATATATTACATTTTATAATAATTTTATTTCTTTTAAAAAAATTTTCATATGTTAATATTTTTTAAATACCAATAAAAAATTATAAAATTTTTGTTGGTATTTAAAATTTTTTACTTACATTTTAAATTTACAATTAATACATAAGGCTAAATTTTTTTTTTCAAAAAAAATATAATTAAAAAAATCTGAAATTATATTAAATTTTAAGATAATTTTTTGTATATGACGAGGAATTAGAATATGTGAAATATTAGTAAAAAAAATTTTTATTGTATCAAAAAATTTATTTTTTAAAATATTAAAAATATTTTCATGTTGAATAGGCCAATCTATTTCATAATTTTTTAAATTAGATAATTCGGCAGCTTTTTTTAAAGCAGTATCAAAATCTCCTAATTGATCAATTAATCCAATTTTTTTAGCTATTAAACCTGTCCAAATTTGACCTTGTGCAATTTGATGTATTTGTAGATTTTTTTTATTTCTTGATTTAGCGACTAATTTAATAAATTCATTATATCCTCGTTTTATATTAAAATTAATAAATTTTTTTGATTCTGATGTTAAATTTCGAAAATGATTTGAATCATATGATTTTTTAATAGAAACATAAGATTGAGATATTCCAAATTTTTTTAAGGTTTTTTCAAAAGTATTAATAATTGAAAATATTCCTATTGAACCTGTTAATGTTGTAGGATGTGCAATTAAATAATCTCCAGCCATAGACATCCAATAGCCTCCTGAAGCAGTAATATCACCCATAGAAATAATAATTGGTTTTTTAAGTTTTCGTATACTTAATAATTTTTTACGTAAAATTTCTGAAAAAAAAGCACTACCGCCAGGACTATTAATTCGTAAAATAATAGCTTTAATAGTAGGATTATTTTTAATATATTCTATTCTTTTAATAATTTCTGAGATTTTCATAGAATTTTTATTATGAATATTATTTTCAATTTCACCTATTGCAAAAATAATAGCAATTTTATTATAATTTTTTTTTTTTTCTTGATGTGAAATAATATAATTTTTTAAGTTAATTTGATTATATGTATTATTTTTTTTATCTTTTCCAAAAATTTTTATAAATTTTTTATTTAAATTTTTATAAGAATATACATGATCTATTAAATTATTTCTTTTAGCAATTTTTGTGAGATTACAATTAAATTTTTTTAATATTTTTAAATAAGTAGAAGTATTAGGAAATAATAATTTTTTTTTAATTTTTCTGTTTTTAATAATAGTTAAAATAAATTTTTTCCAAATATAGTTCATCCAAAATAAATCATTTTTTTTACTAATTTTTGAAGGAGTATTTCGAATATAAGGTTCTACAGCAGTTTTATGACGTCCAATTCTAAAAATATGTGTATGTATTCTAAAAAATTTTAAAAATTTTTTAAAATATAATTTTTTTATTGAAATTCCTTGAAATGTGACTGAACCATGTGGTAATAAAATAATTTCGTTAGAAAAACTAGCTAAATAATATTGATTTTGGTCATAATTTTTACTAATAGAAAAAATTGGTTTACCAGAACTTTTAAAATTTTTTAAAATTTTACCTAAATATTCAATAGAAGTTCTATTTCCAGAAAATTTTTTATTAAAATCTAAAATAATTCCAGATATTTTTGGATCATTTTTAGCTTGTTTAATTTTTTGTATAATTTCATAAACAGAATTAGAAGAAAAATTAAAAATTTTTTTTTGAAAAAACTTTTTAATTTTATTATGACTTAATTTTATCGGTGTATATTCTTCTTGTAATGGATTATGTAATTCAATTTTTAAAACAACTTTTTTTTTAAGATTAATTTTTTGTAAATTATTGTACGGAATATTATATAAAAAAATAATAATACTACTTAACAAGATTAAAAAAATACTATTAAAAAATATTTTTTTTATTATATTAAAAAATTTATGTATAAATTTTAAATATTTAATTATTACAGAATAAAATTGCATTTACCTAAGTTTTCCTATATTAACTATTTTTGAAATTTTCTTATAATATTTTTTAAAATATAAAATTTTAAAAAATATTTTAAGAAGTAAAAAAAAATTTTTAAAAAATTTTTAAAATTTTTGAAAAAAAAATTTATGATTATTTTATAAAATTGTCATATTAGGTAATATTCTTGGTTTTCCAAATTTATCAATTGCTACATATATAAAAGTAGCATATGAAGTACAATATGATTTTCCAAAAATTTTAGGAAGTAATTTTTTAATCCATAGTTCAACATATATTTTCATAGAAGAATTACCAATACTCTTACAAAGAGCATAACAAGTAACTAAATCTCCTTTTGAAATTGGTTTTAAAAAATTCATATTTTTTACTTTTACAGTTACAACTTTCCCTAAAGAAATTTCTTTTGCTAAAATTGCTCCCCCTAAATCCATTTGAGACATAATCCATCCTCCAAAAATATCACCATTAGAATTCATATGAATTGGCATAACAATTGTTTTTAAAACTAAGTTTTTTAATAATGGTATTTGAAATTTTTTTTTAGGGTGCATTTGGTTTTCCCTATTTAATAAAATATAAATTTAAAATTTTTTTATATATTTTTTATAAAAAATATTTTTTATATATTTAATATTTTTTATATTTTATTTTGATTTAAAAAAATATAAAAATAAAAAATATATGTATAAACTGTTATTGTAAGTAAATTGATTATAATTTGTAAAATAAAAAAATTTATATATGTAGAAAAAAAACAAAATGTTGCAAAAATAATAATTAGTAATAATTTACATAATAACCAGGTAAATATAGGAAAAAAAATTTTAGAAATATGTTTCCATGAAATTTTTAAACTTTTTTTTATAGTTTCATAAATAGAAGTATTATCTACTAAAAATATGATAGGTGAAATAAATAATAAAATACTTAATATTATTCCTGATAATGTAAAAAAAATAAATCCAATTTCTATTATACTAGCTGTAACAAACATTAATAATAGTAATGGAGGCATAAATTTAAAAGATTTTTTTAAAATTTTTATAACATCAAATATTTCTTCTAAATTATGATATTGAAACATATACATAATAGACGCACATAAAATAGTATTATTTATTAAGATTGAAGACATCTTTATAAAAGATAAATTAAATAAAATTTTTTGTTGATGTAACGTGAAATAAGGTGTTCTTTTAATAATTGCGAAAGAATCGAAAAAGTTTGTTCCATATACTCTTGATAAATTATATGAATTTGGTCCTAAAATAAAATGTATCATTATTGTTAAAAAAGAACAAAATATAGATATTATTAATAAATTTAAAAAATTACGTTTTAAAAAATCAGAAGTCTCATATACAAGTATATTTTTTAAAAAACACATTTTTATTTCCTTTTAAAGAATTATTATAAAAATATTATTATTATTAATTTTTTAAAATATTTTTTTAAAAAAAATATTAATTTTTTAAATAAATCTTAAAAAATTTTTAAATACATTTAAATAATTTTGAAAACATTTTTTATGAATATTTTTAAAAATATTTTAATTATCATATATAATTATTTATATTTATATAGTATATCTCTTTAAAATTTTTTATGAAGGTAATATAATTTTGAAAACTGAAAAAATTCAAAAAATTTTATCTGATTTAGGATTTGGATCACGTCGTTATATAGAAACTCAAATTTCCTTAGGAACAATATATATTAATAATCAGATAGTGATACGTGGATCTAGATTTAATAGATCAGAAATTAAAAAAATAAAATTTCAAGGTAAAAAAATACAAAAACTAAAAATTGAAAAAAAAAATACTATACAGATCTTAAAATATTATAAACCAACTGGAGAAATATGTACTTCTTTTGATATTTTTAATAGACCTACTGTTTTTAAAAATTTACCTAATAAAAAAAATATTCGTTGGATTATGATTGGAAGATTAGATTATAATACTTCTGGATTATTATTATTTACAAATTCAGGAAAAATAGCATATCGTTTAATGCATCCTAAATATGAAATTGAACGAGAATATTTAGTATATGTATATGGAAATATTACTATAGAAAAAATTAATATATTAAAAAAAGGGATTTTTTTAGAAAATGTTTTTTGTTTTTTTAAAAAAATTATTGATTTAGGGGGTTCAAAAAAAAAAAGATGGTTTAAAATAGTTTTATCTAAAGGTTATACTCATGAAGTACGACGATTATGGTTTTCTATAAATATTTTAGTATTACAATTAAAGCGTATTAGATTTGGAAATCTAAAATTATGTACAAATTTATTAAAGTATAAATTTTTATTCTGTAAAAAATTTGAAATTAAAAGAATATGTAATTTAATAAAAATATTAAAAAAATAATTTTTTTTAAAAAAATATATTTAAACAAATTTTTTAAAAGCATATATTACAAATTAGTAAAATATGCATTTATTTTTTTTAAAAAATTTTTTGTAATATTAAACGTAAAAAATTATTATTACCTGCTAATATATTTTTTTTGAAAATATCATTAGAATTTTCAAAAAAATTGTTTATTAATGCACCAGACTCTAAAATTTGTAGTTCTCCAGCTATAAAATTTGATAATTTTATATTAAAACCGACAAAAAAATCAAATTTTCCAGATGCTAAATATGCTAAATCTAAAGATAAACAACCTGTTTGTCTAATATAATTTTCTTTTTTGAAAAATTTTTGAAATAAAAAAAAATTTTTTTTTGTAAAATTTTCTTTAGAATTTAAAAAATAAATATGAATTATACTATGTAAAAAAATATTATGAGTACTACATCGTATTCTATATCCATTTAATTGAGCTCCTTTTCCTTTAATAGCAGTAAACAAATCATTTTTTATTGGATCATAAATAACTGAAATTTTTTTTACATTGTTTTCAATAATTACAATAGATATACAAAAATGTGGTATTTTATGTAAAAAGTTTATTTTTCCATCTAATGTATTAATAATCCATTTTTTTTTTTTTTCTGTTTTAAAATTATTATATAAAGTATTTTTAAGAATGAGATCATTAGGATAAACTTTTAAAATAACTTCTGAAATTATATTAAAAGAAATATTTTGAATATTTTTTAAATATTTTTTAGTTTCTATAGACTTTCCAAAAATATTATTTTTATCATAATTTTGAGCGATAAAATTACCACCTTTTCTAATTGCTCGAATAGCTATATTTAGTATCGGATGCATATTTGTTTAATCCATAAAATATTTAAGATATATTTTTGTAAAAAAAATATTATATAATATATAATATTTTTTTTTGATAAAAAGATATAAAAAATTAATATTTATAAAATTTTTTATATTCTAACAGGAATTTAAAATTTTTAATAATAATTCAAAATTATTATGTTTTTATTTTTTAGGAAGTATTATGTTAATAAATAAATTATGTAAAGAAAAAAAATTAAAAAAAATTAATTTATTAAGTTTAAATATTACAAAAATGGAAAATTTTTGTATTTTTTTAGGAGAAAAAAAATTTAGAGCGTCGCAAATTATGTATTGGATTTATCAAAAGTTTTATAAAAATTTTGATAAAATGACGAATTTAAGTAAAATATTTATTAAAAAATTGAAAAAATATGCATTTGTAAAAACACCTCTTTTAAAATTTCAAGAAATTTCAAAAGATGGTACGATTAAATTAGGATTTGAATTAAATAAAAAAATTATAGAAACTATATATATTCCAGAAAAAAAAAGAATAACTTTATGTATTTCTTCTCAAATAGGATGTCCTTTAAAATGTAATTTTTGTGCTACCGGAAAATTAGGATTTTTTCGAAATTTATTAGTAGAAGAAATTATAGGTCAAGTTTGGTATGTAATGCGGCAATCATATAAAAAAAAAAAATTATATAAAAAAATTACTAATATCGTCATGATGGGAATGGGAGAGCCATTATTAAATTTTCACAATATTCAAATAGTTTTAGATATTTTATTACATAAAAATTGTAGTAATTTTTCTAAACATAAAATTACTGTATCGACTGCAGGTATAGTACCAGCTTTAATAAAAATGAAAAAAAAACTTGATATTTCTTTAGCAATTTCTTTACATGCTTCAAACAATGAAATACGTAATTCTTTAATGCCGATAAATTATAAATATAATATTCAAGAATTAATTTTTGCTGTTAAAAATTATTTAAAAATTTCTAAAGCAAACCGTAGTCGCGTTACAATTGAATATGTTATGTTAAAAGATATTAATGATCAAAAAAAACATGCAAAAGAATTAATAAAATTATTAAAAAATTTGTCTTGTAAAATTAATTTAATTCCGTGGAATCCAATTCCTAATTCTTTATATGTTTCTAGTCCTATGGAAAATATTATAAATTTTTCAAAAATTTTAATGCAAAAAGGTTTTGTTACTTTAATCCGTAAAAATAGAGGTATGGATATTAATGCAGCATGTGGACAATTATCAGGTCAAAAAAAATTAAAAAATTTTTAAATTAATTTTTTATTAAATATATATTTAAAAAATAAAAAAATAATAAAATATAATATTTTTAAAATATTAAATATTTTAAGTTTAGTATTTTTTTTATAGAAAATATACAAGAAATTTTTATTTACATGATTTTTAAGGGAATATAATGAAATATCGATATCAATCTATTCGAGGTATGCACGATTTTTTTTTAGAAGAAATGCAATATTTAAATTATTTAGAAGTAAACCTTAAAAATATTTTAAATTCTTATAGTTTTTCAGAAATACGTTTTCCAATTCTTGAAACTTCTGAAATTTTTGAAAAAATTATTGGTAATAATACAGAAATTGTTCAAAAAGAAATGTATAATTTTTTAGATCGAAAAAAAAAAAAAATTTCATTAAGACCTGAAGGAACAGCAAGTTGTATCCGAGCTTGCATTCAACACAATTTGTTTCAGAATAATGTCATACAAAAATTATGGTATTTAGGGCCTATGTTTCGTTATGAAAGACCTCAGAAAGGCAGATTTCGTCAATTTCATCAATTAGGAATTGAAAATTTTGGTATTTCAAATATAATTTCAGATCTTGAATTATTAAAAATAAATATTAATATTTGGAAATTTTTTAATATTTTTGATAAAGTAACATTAGAAATTAATTCAATAGGATCTTTAAAAATTCGTCAAAAATACGCATTAGAATTAAAAAAATTTTTAAAAAATTATGAACATACTTTTTCTATATCAGAAAAAAAATTATTATTTTTTAATCCTATTCGTTTATTAGATAGTAAATGTAAAAATGTTCAAAATTTAATTACTAAAGGTCCATGTTTAACTGATTTTTTAGAAAAAAAATCTAAAAATAGATTTAAAAAATTATGTTTTTTTTTAGATCATAATAATATTCCATATATAATTAATCTAAATTTAGTACGAGGATTAGATTATTATAATGATACAGTTTTTGAATGGAAAACTCGGTTTTTAGGTTCCCAAAATACTATTTGTGCTGGAGGGAGGTATGATAATTTAGTTTCTATATTAGGAGGACCTAAAATTCCTTCAATAGGATGCGCTATTGGAATGGAAAGATTATTATTATTATGTAAAACAAATGTTAAATATTTTATTTCTGATATTTCAAAGATTTATTTAAGTATATTTTGTAATAATCCTGTATATAATTTTTTTATTTTAAAAATTGCAGAAAAATTGCGTTATTTATGGCCTTTTTTAAAAATTAATTCAGATTTTTCAAATTTTAAATTTTCAAAAATTATTAAAACTACAATATTAAAAAAAATAAAATTTTTGTTAATTATAGAAGAAAAAAAATTTTTTTATAATAAAATTATTATTAAAAATTTATTTACAAAAATACAATATAGTGTGAAATTAAATCGTATTTTTAAGAAACCATGTTTATTTATATAAAAAATTTCTTTAAATAATAAATGTAATATAATATTTTTTATATTAAATAAATTTAATATTATTTAAATCATCGAGTCTCTAATGGAAAATTCTACTAAAATATTATTTGATTCTAAAATTGAAAATTTAATATTACAAGAAAAAAAAAGACAACAAAATACAATTAATTTGATAGCATCTGAAAATTATACTAGTAAAACTGTTATGGAAGCACAAGGATCATGTTTAACAAATAAATATGCTGAAGGATATATTTCTAAAAGATTTTATAATGGTTGTATTATAATAGATAAAATTGAAGAAATAGCTATTCAAAGAGCTAAAAAATTATTTTCAGTTGAATATGCTAATGTACAACCACATTCAGGATCTCAAGCTAATGCTGCTATTTTCTTAGCTCTTTTAAAACCTGGAGATATTATTTTAGGTATGAAATTGACTCATGGAGGACATTTAACTCATGGTTCTAAAGTAAATTTTTCTGGAAAAATTTATAAATCTATTTTTTATGGTGTTAATAAAAAAGGAAAAATTGATTATGTAGAATTAAAAAAATTAGCTCAATTGTATAAACCAAAGTTAATTATTGGAGGTTTTTCTTCATATTCTAGAATTTGTAATTGGAAAAAAATAAGAAAAATAGCAGATTCTGTTAATGCATATTTTTTAGCCGATATTTCTCATGTTGTTGGTTTAATTATAGCTGGTTTATATCCTAGTCCTTTTAAATATGCACATATTGTAAGTACGACTACTCATAAAACTTTAGGTGGACCTCGAGGAGGATTAATTTTAGTACGTAAAGGTTCTGAAAAATTATATCAAAAATTAAATTCCTCTGTTTTTCCTGGTATTCAAGGGGGACCTTTAATGCATGTAATAGCTGCAAAAGCAATAGCATTTAAAGAAGCTTTAAGTAAAAATTTTTTAAAACTTCAAAAAAACATTTTAAAAAATGCTAAATATATGACAAAAATATTTTTTAAAGAAAATTTTAAAATTGTATCTCAAAAAACAGAAAATCATTTATTTGTATTAAATTTATTTAATAAAAATATTACAGGTCAATATGCAAGTAATATTTTAGAATCTGCAAATATTATTGTAAATAAAAATATTATTCCAAATGATTCTCAAAATCCTTTTATTACTTCTGGAATTCGTATTGGAACAGTAGCACTTTCTAAAAGAAATTTTTCAAAAGAAGAAGTAATTAAAATTTCATATTTAATTTGTGATATTTTAAATAATCCAAAAAATTTTGATTTACATAAAAAAATTAAATGTCAAGTAATAAATTTATGTCAAAAACATCCTATTTATATTGAATAATATTTTTAAAAAAAAATGTAATATTAATAAAAATATAAAAAACCATGTATTGTCATTTTTTGTTTTTTAAAATTTTTATTAAATAACATGGCAATACATTGGATTTTTTTTATGAAAATTATTATATATTAAAAATATTTTTTACGTTTTATTTAATATAATAGTTAAAATATAAGAATTTTTTTATATTATTTACATATTTTTATATTTTCATTAAAATGATGATTTTAAAATAAAAAATATTTAAAAATAAATAAAATTAAAAATTTTTATTTTTTTTGTGATATATATAATTTTTTTAACCACTGATAATACCAAAAAATACGATCTTCATCTTTTTTAAAATTTCTATAAAAATAAATTTTTTCTTTAGTAATTTTCCATTTTTTAGGTTTTTTTAAAATTTCTGTTGATAACCATATAGTATTTAGATTGGAATTTTTTAAAAAAATTATATAACTTTTTTTAACACGAGAATAAATTTTTTTAATATTTAATAAAGAACTTAAAATTCGTATTTTTTCTAAGAAAAATAAATTTTTGGCGAAAATAGGTAAAACACCATATAAATTAATAATGTTATTTTTAATTTTTTTTAATTTTTTTAATGTAGTAATTTTTGAAATTTTATAATAATAAAATAATCTAATATCTATATTTTTTATATAATTTTTTGGAAATATTGCTGAAATACTGAAATCTATTTCAACAGTATGAAAAAAATTTAAATTAAAAATATTATCATTTTTAAGGTTTTTAATAGCTTTATATAATAATTTTTTATATAAATTTAAACCAAAACTTTGAATATGACCACTTTGATTTTTTCCTAAGATTTCTCCTACTCCTCTTATTTCAGCATCTTTTGTAGATAATAATAAGCCTTCTCCTATTTTTTTAGAGGATTTTAAAGCTTGAAGTCTTTTTTTAGCGTTTTTTGTAATTTTTGTTTTTGATTTAATAAAAAACCAAGCATATGCTTGCTTGTAAGATCTACCTACACGACCACGTAATTGATGTAATTGTGAAATTCCAAATTTATCTGCATTTTCTATTATGATAGTATTGACATTAGAAATATCAATTCCAGTATCAATAATCGTTGTACAAATTAAAATATCAAATTTATATAAAATAAAATCATGGATAATTTTTTTTAAATTTTTACCGGACATTTGACCATGACCAATATTTATTCTAGCTTCTGGAATAATCTTTTTTAATTTTTTTGCTTTTTTTGTAATCTTTTTAACACTATTATATAAATAATAAATTTGTTCTTGTTTTTTTATTGCTTTTAAAATAATTTTTCGAATTAAAAAAATATCATATTTTAAAATAAAAGTTTTAATAGGTACTCTATTTTTTGGGGGATTTTTTAAAATAGATAAATCTCGTAATCCTAATTTAGAAAATTGTAATGTTCTCGGAATAGGAGTTGCAGTTAAAGTTAAAATATCAATATTTATATATATTTTTTTAATTATTTCTTTATGAGATACTCCAAAACGGTGTTCTTCATCAATAATTAATAATCCTAAATTTTTCCAAATAATTTTTTGAGATAATATTTTATGTGTACCAATTAAAATATTAATTTTTTTAGTTTTTAATTGGTCAATTATACAATTTACATCTTTTTTTTTTGTAAAACGAGTTAAAATTTTAATTTTATAAGTGTATTTAGAAAATCTTTTTTTAAAATTATAAAAATGTTGTTGAGCTAGTAAAGTAGTAGGCACTAAAATTGCAACTTGTTTCATATTATCTAAAGCGATAAAAGCGGCTCTCATAGCAATTTCAGTTTTTCCGAATCCAACATCACCACATATTAAACGATCCATAGCTTTTTTTTTAGACATATCTAATAAAACTTCTTGCATAACTTTTTTTTGATCTGATGTTTCTTTATATGGAAAATCTTGACAAAATTTTTTATAATGAAAAGAATTTTTTTTAAAAGAAAATCCAATTTGAAAATTTCTTTTTGAATATACATTTAATAATTGTGATGCTATTTGATATATTTTTTTAAAAGATTTTTTTTTTTCTGTATTCCAAATATCATTTCCTAAAGTATGTAGTATAATTTTAGAATTAATAGATTCTGGATAAATATTGATTAAATACAAAGATGTAATAGGTACATATAATTTAGTTTTTTTTGCATACATAATTATTATAAATTCCATTTCTTGATTTTTATTTTTAATTAAATGAATTCCTTGATAACGTCCTATTCCATAATTTAAATGTATAATTGTTTGATTTTTTTTAAAAATTTTTATGTTAGTATTCATTTTTTGTTCTTCTTAAAAAAAAAATAAAAAATATTATGTAAATTTTTTAAAATAATAAATAATTTTTAATTTTTATGTTAAAATTTATAAAGTATAAATATTATTTTTTTTAAAAAAAATATTAAATTTTTGAATATATATGATTTTAAATACTTAGGATATTTTATGGAAATAAAAATTGCAATAAATGGTTTTGGTAGAATAGGTCGTATGATTTTTAGATTATCTCAAAAATTTTCTAATATAAAAATTGTTGCGATTAATGATATTTTAAATATTGAATATATTAAATATTTAATAAAATACGATTCTACACATGGAAGATTTAATAAATCTATACAAATTTTAAAAAATTCTTTAAAAATTAATAATCAAAAAATTAAAATTTTTTCAGAAAAAAATCCTCAAAATTTACCTTGGAAAAAATTAAATGTAGATGTTGTAATAGAATCTACAGGAATATTTTTAACAAAAAAATTGTCAATGTTACATTTACAAGCAGGAGCTAAAAAAGTTATTTTAACCGGTCCACCTAAAGATAATGTTCCTATGTTTGTGCGTGGAGTAAATTTTCATGAATATAATGGTGAAAAAATAGTTTCTAATGCTTCTTGTACCACTAATTGTTTAGCTCCTTTAAGTAAAATTTTAAATGAAGAATTTGAAATTATAGAAGGTTTAATGACTACCGTGCATGCTACTACTGCAACACAAAAAACAGTGGATGGAGCTACTTTAAAAGATTGGCGTGGTGGTCGAAGTGCTCTGCAAAATATTATTCCTTCTTCTACTGGTGCTGCTCAAGCTGTAGGAAAAATTTTACCTATTTTAAATAATAAAATTACTGGAATCGCATTTCGTGTACCTGTAGCAAATGTTTCTGTAGTAGATTTTACAGTACGTTTAAAAAAATCAATTTCTTATCAAAATATTTGTGAAATTATAAAAGAAGCTTCTGAAACATATATGGAAGATGTAATAGGATATACTGAAGATGATGTAGTATCTAGTGATTTTAATGGTTCTTTTTTAACTTCTATTTTTGATGCTAAAGCAGGAATTTCAATTAATAAAAATTTTTTTAAATTAATTTCTTGGTATGATAATGAAATTGGATATTCTAGTAAAGTTTTAGATTTAGTAAATTGGATTATGACATTTGAATAAAATTTATATTTTTTTTATATTTTTTAAAAATTTTTATATAATGACAGTATTAAAAAATTTTTCATGCTGTCATTATTATGATTATATCAAAAATAATTATTATTTTTAATATCTAGTAATACTTGTTGAATCCAATTTTTTATCCGTATTTTAGTTAATTCTGGTTGATGATCAAAATCTAATAGTAATCCACAAAAATGAGTATTGTTTATTTGTGCTCTAGATTTTTCAAAATTATATTGTGATGTTGGCCATTTTCCTACAAAAAATACATTTTTTTTTTTAAGAAAAGAATATAAAATTCCTATAGCATCACAAAAATATTCACTATAATCGATTTGATCTCCACAACCAAACAATGCAACAATTTTATTTTTTAAAGAAATTTTTTTTAAAATATTTAAATATTCATCCCAATCACTTTGTACTTCTCCATAATACCATGTAGATATACCTAAAAATAAAATTTGATAATTTTTTAATTTTTTTATAGAATGTTGCGAAATATCAAATATAAAAGATTTTTTTATTTTTAATTTTTTTCCAATAAGATAAGCAGATTTTTCAGTATTACCAGTATCACTACCATAAAAAATACCAATTTTTTTCATTTTTTTTACACTTTAATATAAATATATAAAAATATCATACATGATATTTTTTTAAAAATATATATTTTTTAAAAAAAAATAAATAATAAAGAAAATATTTTTTTATATACTTTTCGTTATAATATTTTTTAAAAAAAAATTATAATAAATTTTTTAATTAAAAAATATTTTTAAAACGTTAAACATAAATATTATAAAAAATTTTAATTTTAAAAACTTTATAAAAAATAAAAATTTTTATATTAATTTTAAATATTTAGTTTAAAATTTTTATATAATGTTAATCTACAAATATTTTAAAAATTATAAATATTCATTAATATATAATTTAGGTTATTTATGAAAAAAAATAATATTTTTCAAGAAAATTGGTTATATAGTGATAATCAAAATTTTTTAGAATCATTATATAATTTATTTTTTATTAATTCTAATAATATTCATCAATATATAGATAAAAATTTTGAAAAAAAAATTTTTGAATTATTAAATTCAACTTCTTTTTTTTCTCAATCTGAAAATGCTAAAAAATTTCTTACTTCTTCAATTTTTAAAAAAAAAAATGAAAATTTTATAAAATATCCTAAAAAAAAAATTATTTCAGAAAATTTTTTGAAATTTTTTGAGAATATAAAAAAATACGGTCATTATCATTCTAATCTCAATCCTTTAGATATTAAAACAAAAAATACTATTCCTGAATTAAATTTGTCTTATTACAAATTATATAAAAAAGATTTAAAAATTTTAATTTCAGAAAATTTTTTACATTTTAAAAAAAAAAAAAATACTTTTCAAGATATATATTATTTTTTTAAAAAAAAATATTGTAAAAATATTGGTTATGAATTTAAACATTTAAAAGATAAAAAAGAAATTATTTGGTTAGAAAAATACATTGAAGAAAAATTTTTAAAATATTCTTTTAACAAATCAGAAAAAAAAAAAATATTAAAAAATTTAATATTTGCTGAAACATTTGAAAAATTTATTCATCAAAAATTTCCTGGTAGTAAAAGATTTTCTTTAGAAGGATGTGAAATTTTAATTCCTTTATTAAAAAAAATTTTTAAAGATTCTTTTAAGTATAATATTCAAAAAATATTTTTAGGTATGACACATCGTGGCCGATTAAACGTAATGCATAATATTTTTAAAGAAAATTTAACAAATATTTTTAAAAAATTTTTTGGAAATTTAGAAAATACTGAAATTACAGGTGATGTAAAATATCATTTAGGAATAAAAAAAAAAATTTTTAATCAATGTTCTAATATTGAATTATTTTTGTTACCTAATCCTTCTCATTTAGAAATTATTACTCCTGTGGTGTTAGGAAGTTGTAGAGCAGCTATTAATTTTTTAAATTTAAAAAATAATAATAATACTGTATTACCAATTATTATTCATGGAGATTCTGCTTTTACAGGTCAAGGTGTAGTACAAGAAACTTTAAACATGTCTCAAGTATTAGGGTATACTGTTTCTGGAAGTATACATATTATCATTAATAATCAAATTGGGTTTACGACTTCTAATATCAATTTATTACGATCAAGTTTTTATTGTACAGATATAGCTAAAATGATTGATTCTCCTATTTTTCACGTTAATGCAAATGATCCTAAATCAGTAATTTTTGTAATTACATTAGCATTAAAATTTCGTATGATTTTTAAAAAAGATGTTTTTATTGATTTAGTATGTTATCGTCGTTTAGGGCATAATGAAGCAGAAGATCCTAATGTTACACAACCATTAATGTATTCTCAAATTAAAAAATTAAAATCTATAATGGAAATTTGGAAAAAAAAATTAATTTTTGAAAATATTAAATATGAAATACACTTTAAAAAATTTTTAAATGATTATAAAAAAAAATTAAATCAAGCTTTTTTAGAAGCTCAATCTAAAAATAATAATAAAAATTTAGAAATATATAATATGATACAAAAAAAAAAAAAAAAATCATATAGATTTTCTAAAATATCATTCCAAAAATTAGGATTAAAAATTTTTACTATTCCTAAAGATTTTATATTGCATCCTCAAGTAAAAAAAATTTTTTTACAACGTATTTCTATGATTTACGAAAAAAACAAATTTGATTGGGGAGCAGCAGAAAATTTAGCATATGCAACATTATTAAAATTAGGAATTTCCTGTAGAATTACAGGGCAAGATGTAAGTCGAGGAACCTTTTCACATCGTCATGCTTTATTACATTGCCAAAAAAATAATACAATATATATTCCTTTAAAGAATAATTTAAAATCTTCTGTATTTTTTGAAATTTGGGATTCTGTTTTATCAGAAGAAGCAGCTTTAGCATTTGAATATGGATATTCTATACAACCTTATAAATTTTTAACTGTTTGGGAAGCTCAATTTGGAGATTTTTGTAATGGAGCTCAAATTGTAATAGATCAATTTATTGCTTCAGGATTTCAAAAATGGGGAAACGAATCTTCATTAATTTTATTGTTACCACATGGATATGATGGACAAGGGCCTGAGCATTCTTCGGCACGTATTGAACGTTTTTTACAATTATGTGCTCAAAAAAATATGAAAATTTGTATTCCAACGACTGCTTCTCAAATGTATCATTTATTATGTGAATATGGAATTAGTAATTCTAAAAGACCATTAATTATTTTTACACCCAAATCTCTATTAAGAAATTATTATACTTTCTCTACATTAGAAGATTTTTTAAAAAAAAAATTTTCTAAAATTTTATATAAAAAATTTCTTTATAAAAATATTTTGATTACAAGAATTATTTTTTGTGCTGGAAAAATTTATTATGAATTAAAAAAAAAACATTTATCTTTAAAATTTACAAATATTTTATTAATACGTTTAGAGCAACTTTATCCTTTTCCAACAAAAAAAATTAAAAAAATCTTAAAGAAATGTACTTCTTTAAAAGAATGTATTTGGTGTCAAGAGGAACCTGAAAATCAAGGTTGTTGGACATATTTTTTTTATTCTTTTCATAAATATTTACATTTTTTTTTAAAAAAAATTGTTTTATATTATATAGGACGTTCAAAATTTGCTTCTACTTCGGAAGGCTCTTATAATTTACATTTAATTAAACAAAAAAAAATTATAGAAAAAGCTTTTGCAACAATTTTGAAATAGGATAAATTTTATGAAAAATATACAATTTTTAGCTCCTGAATTACCAGAATCTGTTAGTACAGCTATTATTTTAAAGTGGAATAAAAAATGTGGAGAAAAAGTTAAAATAGATGAAATTTTAGTTGAAATTGAAACTGATAAAATTATTTTAGAAGTAGTAGCTCCAGTTTCAGGAATATTAATAAAAAAATTTTTTTCTCAAGGAGATGTAATACAATCTAAAATAATTTTAGGTATAATACAGAAATTTCCTAAATCTATTGCTAAAAATGAAGATAATTTTTTAAATTTTTCTCATAAAAAAATTAAAAGAAAAAAAAATATAAAAAAAAATAAATTAATTTCTTCTTTGCATTTATCTCCTTTTCAAAGACGTTTACAAAAAATTGAATTATTTTCTGAGGAAAATAACAAAAATGATAATATTAATTTTAAAGAAAAAAATGAAAATACACAATCTTTTAAAATAAATAATAAGAGTCATATTCCTATAAAAAAAATAAATATTTTAGAAAATAATAAAAATGATAATATATTTAAAAAATCAGAAAAAAAAAATATTAAAAAAATTTCAATGAGCCCTATTCGTCAAAAAATTGCAGAAAGATTATTATTTACTCAAAAAAATACTGTTATGTTAACTACATTTAATGAGGTTAATATGACATCTATTATTAAAATACGTACTGAATATTTTAAATTTTTTAAAAAAAAATATAATATTCGTTTAGGTTATATGTCGTTTTTTGTTCAAGCTGTAACAGAAGCATTAAAAAAATTTCCTATTATAAATTCATCGAAAGAAGACAATAATATTATTTATTATAAATTTTATAATATTAGTATTGCTGTATCTACATCTAGAGGTCTTTTAACACCAGTTTTAAAAAATACTCAAAATATGAATATGGTAGATATTGAGAAAAAAATTAAATATTTTTCAAAAATTGGAGAAAAAGGAACATTAAAATTAGAAGATTTACAAAATGGAACTTTTACTATTACAAATGGAGGAATTTTTGGTTCTCTATTATCAACTCCAATTATTAATCCTCCTCAATCTGCTATTTTAGGGATGCATAATATTTTAAAACGACCTATTGTATTACAAGATCAAATTTTAATTCAACCTATGATGTATTTATCTTTAACATATGATCATCAAATAATTGATGGGCAACAAGCAATACAATTTTTAAAATATGTCATTGAAATTTTAGAAAATTTTTCAAGAATTAATTTAAATATATAGTTTTTTATAAAATTTTTTTTTAATGTATTAGAAAAATTTTTTATGTATAGTATTTTCGTATAATATAAAATTATAGAATTATTTTTTATAAAAGGAAAAAAAAAAAAAATGAAAAAAAACATAATAGTTTTAATTCGACATGGAGAAAGTAAATGGAATCAATTGAATCAATTTACTGGTTGGCAAGATGTAGACTTATCTAAAAATGGTAAAAAAGAAGCATATTTAGCTGCACAAAAAATTTTTCAAAAAAAAATTTTTTTTGAAATTTCTTATACTTCAGTATTAAAACGAGCTATTCATACTTTATGGATTATTTTAAAATATCTTAATCAATCATGGATTCCTATTCAAAATCATTGGAAACTTAATGAAAGGAATTATGGTGCATTAGAAGGATTAAATAAAGAAAATATATTAAAAAAATATGGTGATAAGCAAATACAGTTATGGAGAAGAAGTTTTAAAAGTTTACCTCCTAAATTAACGCAAGAAGATTTACGTTATCCAGGATATGATAAAAAGTATTTTTTTTTAAAAAAAAAACAATTACCTTTGTCAGAAAGTTTAGAAATGACTTTAAAAAGAGTACAGCAATGTTGGAAAGATTTTATTTTTCCTGAATTAAAAAAAAAAAAAAATATTTTAATAGTAGCTCATGGAAATTCTTTAAGAGCTTTAATAAAATATTTAAATAATATGACTGATGTTGAAATTTTAAATTTTGAGATTCCAACAGGAAAACCTATTATATATGAATTTTCAAATAATTTTATTCCTTTAAAATATTCTTACCTTTAATTATTTTTATTTTTTCTAAATTTTTTAAAATTTTTTTTTTAAAAATAGAAAATTTAATATTTTAAATTATGGAAATATATTTTTATTATGTTTAAAAAAATTGGTATTTTAACTAGTGGAGGTGATTCTCCGGGTATGAATGCAGTAATTAGAACTGTTGTACATACTTCTATTTTAAAAAAAATCGAAATAATTGGTATTTATAATGGATATGCAGGATTATTAAAAAATAATTTTATTATTTTGAACAAAAAAATTGTAACAAGAATTATGACACAAGGAGGAACTATTTTAGGTTCTTCTCGATTTCCTGAATTTAAAAAAAAAAAAATTCGTATAAAAGCATTAAAGAATATAAAAAAAAAAAAAATAGAAGCATTAATAATAATTGGAGGTAATGGATCATATAAAGGTATAAAATATTTGACCGAAATGGGTCTTCCTTGTTTAGGTATTCCTGGAACTATAGATAATGATGTAATAGGCACTGACTATACGATTGGATATCATACAGCATTACAAAATATTGTAGATGCTATAGATAAAATAAAAGATACAGCATATTCTCATCAAAGAATTATGATAATTGAAGTTATGGGACGTTATTGTGGGGATTTAGCTGTATCTGCGTCTATTGCATGTAATTGCGATTTTGTAATTCTACCTACCATTAATTTTAAAAAAAAAAAATTATTAAAAAAAATTTTAAAAAATTTAAAAAATGGTCAAAAAAGTTTTATTATAATTATTACGGAATATATTTGTAATATTTCATTATTAGCTCAATATATTCAAATTAATACTAATAAAGAAACTAGAGCAGTTATATTGGGGCATATACAAAGAGGAGGAATTCCTATTGCATATGATCGTATTTTAGCCGCACGTATGGCAATTTATGCTATGAAAATTTTATTTCAAGGAATATCAGGTGTTTGTATAGGGATTAAAAATAATCAAATTATACATCAAAATATTAAAGATTTTATAAAATAAAAAATTATAATTATTTTTAAAATTATTTTTTATAAAATTTTTTTATATTTATTATTTAAATATTTTTAATTTTTTTTAAAAAAAATATTATTAATAATTAAAATATTATTTTTCTTCTAAAAAATTTTTTAGAAGAGAAATAATATTAGAATTTTCTTTAAATTTTTATAAATATAAAAATAAAAAACTTTTTTCAAAATTTTATTTTATTTTATTTAAATTTTTTACATATTAGAAATTTCAATAATTTTTATAAATTCTTCTAATTGTAATGATGCTCCTCCAATTAAAAATCCATCAATATCTTTTTGATATATTAAAGTTTTTGCATTATTTTTTGTAACAGAACCTCCATATTGTATAAAGAAATTCTTTAAAACTTGATTTGATTTACTTTTAATATAATTTCTTATAAAATGACAAATAATTTGTACTTCCTTAGGGGATGCTGAATGATTAGAACCAATAGCCCAAATAGGTTCATAAGCAATAATTGTATTATTAAAAGCGCTTTCACCGCATAATTTAAAAATTATGTCAATTTGTTTTTTACAAACTTCTTTAGTTTGATTTAAAATTTTTTCTTTTTTTGTTTCTCCAATACATAAAATAGGTATTAAATTTTCTTCTTTTAAAATTTTAAATTTTTTTGCAATAATTTCATTATTTTCTTGATGATATAGTCGTCTTTCAGAATGCCCTACTATTACATATGAAATCCCTATATCTTTTAACATAATTGGAGAAATTTCTCCTGTAAAAGGTCCTGAAAAATGAATATCTACATTTTGAGCACCTAAAAAAAAATTTTGTTGATTATCTAATAATGTTTGTTGTATAAAATTAGCATATAAAATAGGAGGAGAAATAATTACAGTACAAATATTATAATATTTAATTAAAAATTGGTTTAATGTATGTAAAATATTTTGAATAAATTTTTTACTACCATTTAATTTCCAATTTCCCATAATTATGGGTTTAATCATTTTTTTAAAATTCCTTATATAATGTTTCTTAAAAAAAATTTTTAAAACATAAAAAACAAAAAATTATTTCATTTTTTGATATGCAATATTAATACGTTCACGTAATTGTTTTCCTGGTTTAAAATGAGGTACATATTTTCCTTTTAAATTAACTTTTTCCCCAGTTTTAGGATTTCTTCCGATACGCGCATATCGATAATGTAAAGAAAAACTCCCAAAACCTCTAATTTCAATTCTTTTTCCAGTTTCTAAAGATTGAGACATATATTCTAAAATATTTTTTACAATTTTTTCAATATTTTTAGATAAAATATATGTTTTTTGTATTGATATACGTTCAAATAATTCAGACTTTGTCATTATAAAATTTTCCAATTTATAAAAAATATATTTTTTTTAAAAAAATTATTCTGTATTATGAGCTTCTTTAAATGCTATAGTCATAACGTTTGAAACATCATTTTTAGAATTATTTGTAATATTTTTTAAAACTTTTTCTTTAATAATTTTATTTTTTTTTAAAAGTAAAGATAAATGAATAATTCTATTTTTTCGATCAAATCCTATAAGTTTAGTTTGAATAGTATCTCCAATTTTATATTTTTCTTGTTTATTTAAAATTAAAAAAGCTGACATATCTAAAATTTTTATATGTCCTTCAAGATTTTTTTCTAAATTAATTATTATAATTTTTTCTGTAATTTTTAAAATAATTCCATTAATAATTGTATTTTTTTTATTTTTTAATAAAAAAATATTAAATGGATCTTCTTTTAATTGTTTAATACCTAAAGAAATTCTTTCTCTTTCAGAATCGACTTGTAGAACAATAGCATAAATTTCATCACCTTTTTTATATTTTTTAATAATAGAATCATTAATTTTTCCCCAAGAAATATCTGATAAATGTACTAGACCATCGATTCCACCTTCTAATCCTATAAAAATTCCAAAATCTGTAATAGATTTAATTCTTCCGGAAACTTTGTGTCCTTTTTTATATTTTTCTGAAAATTCTTTCCAAGGATTTTTTTTGCATTGCTTAATTCCTAAAGAGATTCTTCGTCTTTCTTCATCAATATCTAATACTGTTACTTGTACTTTTTCTTGGGTTTTCACTACTTTAGAAGGATGAATATTTTTATTAGTCCAATCCATTTCAGAAACATGTACTAACCCTTCAACTCCTTCTTCTAATTCTACAAAACAACCGTAATCAGTTAAATTTGTTACTTTTCCATTTACTTTTAATCCTAAAGGATATTTTTTTGAAAGATTAATCCAAGGATCAATACCTAATTGTTTTAATCCTAAAGAAACACGTGTTTTTTCTTTATCAAATTTTAATACTTTAATTTGAATATCATCACCTATATTTACAATTTCACTAGGATGTTTAACGCGTTTCCAAGCCATATCTGTAATATGTAATAAACCATCAACACCACCTAAGTCAATAAATGCGCCATAATCAGTTAAATTTTTTACAATACCTTTAATAATCATACCTTCTTGTAAATTTTTTAATAGCTCTAAACGTTCTATACTATTTTCGCATTCTATAACAGCACGTCTTGAGACTACTACATTATTTCTTTTTTGATCTAATTTAATAACTCGAAATTCTAATTCTTTACCTTCTAAATGATGAGTTTCTCTTATAGGACGAATATCTACTAAAGAACCAGGTAAAAAAGCTCTAATATCATTTAATTCAACTGTAAAACCTCCTTTGACTTTTCCATTAATCACACCTAATACTATAGATTTTTTTTCATATGCATCTTCTAAACATAACCATGATTCGTGTCTTTTAGCTTTATCTCGAGATAATGCTGTTTCCCCGAAACCATCTTCAATAGCATCTAAAGAAACATCTACAACATCTCCAATTTTAATTTCTAAGTGACCTTGAGTATTTTTAAATTGTTCAATAGGAATCCAAGATTCTGATTTTAAACCAGCGTCGACTAAAACAGTATCTTTTTCTATAGATAAAATTACTCCAGGAATAATAGAACCAGGACGAGTTTGAATATTTTTTAAAGATTTCTTAAATAATTGATCAAAAGAAAGTGTCATAATATATACTTTTAAATTTTTTAATATTTTTCTAAATAATATCCATATTATTTTAGAGGATGAAATAATGTTATAAGAATCCTTCTTATAAAAATTTTTCTAAAATTTTTGAAATAATAATAGATTAACATATTAAAAAATGAATTTTAAATTTTTTTATTTTTTTTTATAAAATTTTTTTCTTTTGATATAAAGTAGAAAATTTTTTAAAAAATTTTGGAAAAGTTTTATTTACACATTGAGGATTCAAGATGATAATTTTGATTTCTGCTAATGCAATTAATGAAAAACACATGGCAATTCGATGATCGTTATAAGTTTCAATTTCGGAAGAAAAAATTTTCTTTGGACGTGATATATATAAAAAATCTTTTCCTTCAATTACTTTTGCTCCTATTTTTTTTAATTCTGTACTCATTGCTTTTAATCTATCTGTTTCTTTTACTCGCCAATTATATATGTTTAAAATTTTAACAGGAGTATCTGTAAATACCCCTAAAATAGCTATTGTCATTGCTGCATCTGGCATATCATTTAAATCTATTGTTATTCCAGTTAAAAAATTACGTGTACAAATTATTGAGTTATTTTCCCATCGAATATTTGCTCCCATTTTTTTTAAAACTTTATAAAAATTTTTGTCTCCTTGAATACTATTTTTAGGGAGTCCATGAACAGTAACAGTTCCCCCTTTAATAGCAGCTGCAGCTAAAAAATATGTAGCAGAAGTAGCATCTCCTTCTATAAAGTATTTTTTAGGAGTTTTGTATATTTGATTTCCAGAAATTTGAAAATGTATATAATTTTTTAAAATTTTAATTTTAACACCAAATTTTTTAATTAATTTTATTGTTAAATCAATATATGGTTTAGAAACTAAATTTCCTTTAATAAAAATATTTGTTTCTTTAGGAGCTAAAGGAGCCATAAGTAATAATGAACTTAAAAATTGACTTGAAATTGTTCCGTTTACTTTAATTATTCCACCAATAAAATTTCCTGTAATTTGAATAGGAGGATAATTAATATTTTTTAAATATTGAATATTCACACCTCCTTGGCGTAATGCATCTACTAAATGATTAATAGGTCTTTTTTGCATTTGTAAATCGCCAGTTAGAATAATATTTTTATTATTTAAAGATAAAATAGCAGTTAAAGGCCTCATGGCAGTTCCCGCATTTCCTAAATATAAAATTTTATTTTTTTGTTTTATAAATTTTTTTAAAGAACCAGAAATTTGACATTCAGTATTTTGTTTAGTTAATTTATAAACAATACCTAATTTTTTTAATGCAGATAACATGTATTTAACATCATCACTATATAAAATATTTTTTAGAATTGTAGTACCTGAAGATAAAGCCGATAATAATAAAACACGATTAGAAATACTTTTAGAACCAGGTAAAAATATTTCACCAGAAACAAAATTTATAGGAGGTAAACATAATTTTTTTTTCATAATTTTATTACCTTATATTTTATTTTTTTTAAAAAATATTTTTAACCAAATTTTTTTTCAAAATATTTCATAAATTTTATTAATGAAATAATACCTTTTTTAGGCATAGAATTATAAATAGATGCTCTAATACCTCCATGTATAAAATGTCCTTTTAATCCATATAAACCTTTTTTTTCGGCTTTTTTTAGAAAAATAATTGTTAAAGTATTAATTTTTAAAAAAAAAGTTATATTCATTAATGAACGATTTTGAATATTGACTAAATTATAATAAAATTCAGTAGAATCAATATATTCATATAACATTTTAGATTTTAAAATATTTTTTTTTTCAATTTTTAGAATTCCTCCTTTTTTTTTTAACCATTTAAACATTAAACCAGCAACATACCAACAAAAGATGGGAGGCGTATTAAACATAGATTTTGTTTTAGATAAAATTTTATAATTTAAGATCGAAGGTATTTTTTGTTTAGTTTTTAAAACTAAATCTTTTCTAATAATTATTATTGTTAAACCAGCTGGACCTATATTTTTTTGTGCACTAGCATAAATCATACCATATTTTTTAATATTAATTTTTTTAGATAAAATTGTTGAAGAAAAATCTCCAATTATTATTTTATTTGAAAATATAGGTTCTTCGAAAATACTAATTCCTTCAATAGTTTCATTTGGACAATAATGTATATATTTACTATCTAAATGAATTTTCCAATCTTTCATAGGTTTTAAACTTTGATAATTTTTATTATTTAAATATTTTATATTAATTACTTTAGGATGACAAAATTTTTTAGCTTCTAAAAAAGAAGCATAAGACCAAAAACCACTATTTATATAATCAGCTTTTTCATATTTTTTTAATAAATTTAAAGGAATAGCAGAAAATTGACCTCTAGCACCTCCTTGACTAAATAAAATATTGTATTCTTGTGGAATATTTAATAAATCTCTTAAATCTTTTTCTACTATTTCAGCATAATTAATAAAATATTTACTTCGATGACTAATTTCTAAAATTGAAAAATTATTATTTTTGTAATTTTGAAAATTTTTTTGAAGTTTTAATAAAATTTCTTTAGGAAGAACTGATGGTCCTGGATTAAAATTATAAATTTTCATAAAATATTCGCTATTTAAAATTTATTTAATTTTTTAAAAATAATAAATATCGGCATTTTTATTAAGATGCCGATAAACATTTTTTTTAAAATTTCTATTAATATTATTCTAAAAATGTCATGCCGTGCATATATGGAGTTTGTAAAATTTTAGGTACTTTAATACGTCCATTAGAACATTGATAATTTTCTAAAATAGCTGCTAAAGTTCTTCCTAGTGCTAATCCGGAACCATTTAAAGTATGTAAAAAAATATTTTTTTTAAATTTTTTATCATAATAACGTGAATTAATTCTTCTAGTTTGAAAATCTCCCATTAAAGAACAAGAAGAAATTTCTAAATATGTATTTTGTGATGGAAACCATACTTCTAAATCATAAGTTTTTTGTGAAGCAAATCCTAAATCTCCTGTACATAATAAAATTTTTTGGTATGGCAATTTTAATAATTTTAAAATTTTTTCAGCATGCATAGTTAAAATTTCTAATGTTTTATGAGAATTTTCAGGTTTTACAATTTGTATAATTTCTACTTTTTCAAATTGATAATTGCGTATCAAACCTCTATTTTTTTTTCCATATGCTAAATTTTCTGCTCGAAAACAAGAACTTAATGCTGTAAATTTTAATGGTAAAATATTTTCTTTTAAAATGGTATTACGTATTAAATTAGTTAACGGTACTTCAGAAGTTGGAATTAAAAAATATTTATTTTTTTTTTTTTCATTTTTTAAAAAAGTATGAAATAATTCATTTTTAAATTTTGGTAATTGTCCTGTCCCAAAAATAGATTTTTCATTTACTAAATTTGGAATATAAGTTTCAACATATCCATGTACTTTAGTATGAATATCTAACATAAATTGTCCTAATGCTCGATGTAATAAAGCAATTGAACCATTCATGACAACAAAACCTGAACCAGAAATTAACGAAGAACTACTCCAATCTAAACCTTTTAATTGTTGCCCTAAAGAGATATAATCTTTAATTAAAAAATTAAATTTTTTAGGAGATCCCCATTGATAAATTTTTTGATTATTTTTTGGAAATTTACCTATTGGAACATCATTATCAGGAATATTCGGTATATATATTAAAAAATTATAAATTTTTATTTGAATATTTTTTAATTTTTTGTTAAATTTTTGAGAAAGTTTTTTAAAAAAAATTAATTTATTTAAAATAAATTCATAATTAAAATATAAATTTTTATAATATATTAAATATTTTGATAATTTTTTTCGTTGTTCTTGTGTTTTTTCACTTAAAATTTGATATTTTTTTCTTTTTTTTTCTAATTTTTGTAATTTTTTTACATCTAAAAAAAAATTTTTGTATTCTAATTTTTTTTTAAAAAAAAAATATTTTTTTTTTAAAAGAGTATAATTTAGCATAAAAATAATGATCTTATAATATGTTTTTAAAATTATCTTATTTTTTTTTAAAATTTTTAATTTTATAAAAAAAAGATTGTATAGAAAATTTTTTTATTTTTTAATAAAAAGTATATATGAAAAAATTCAATATTATATTAAATTTTTTAAATATTATATTTTTAAAAAATTTTTAAAATATTTTATATTTTAAAAATAAAAATTTTTATAAAATAAATATTTTATTAAATAAAATAGTTTATACTTTTATTATATAAAAAGAAAAAAAATATTATATTTTTATTAATTTTTTAATTATTATTTTAAAAAATATAAAAATATATATTATATAAAAAATAAAAAGGGTTTTGTATATGAAAAAAAAAGTTTTTTTAAATGTTAAATTAATTATTATAGGATCTGGTCCTGCTGGATATACTGCTGGTTTATATGCTGCCAGAGCTAATATTTCTACTATTCTTTTTGAAGGTCCTAATCCTGGTGGACAATTATTAAATACTTCTTCTATTGAAAATTGGCCCGGTCAATTCAATTTTATTAGTGGTCAAGAATTAATGACAAATATGAAAAAACAAGTAAAAAATTTACATATAAAAATTATAAACGATACAATACTTAAAATTTTAACAAAAAAAAAAAAATTTATTGTTTTAACAAAAAATAATCAATATTTTTCAGATTCGATTATTATTGCTACTGGAGCTATAGCTCGTTCATTAAATATTTCTACTGAAAAAAAATATTTAGGTAAAGGTGTATCTACTTGCGCTATTTGTGATGGATATTTTTATAAAAATAAACCTGTGGCTGTGATTGGTGGAGGTAATACTGCAATTGAAAATGCATTATATTTATCTAAAATTTCTAAAATTGTATATTTAATACATCGTCAAAATACTTTTCGGGCCGAAAAAATTTTAATTAAACGTTTAATGGAAAAATGTATTTCTAAAAAAATTATTATTTTTCAGCCCTTCATACTTAAAAAAATTTTAGGAGATAACTCTGGTGTATCTGGAATTAAAATTCAATCTGTTATAGAAAAAAATAATCAAATTTTAAAAATTTTTGGATTGTTTGTATCAATTGGTTATATACCCAATACTCAAATTTTTAAAAATTTGTTACATATTGATTCTAATGGTTACATTATTTTAAACAAGAAATCAAAATTTTTTACTACTGAAACAAATTATCCAGGAATATTTGCTGCTGGAGATGTAGTTGATAATGTTTATAAACAAGCAATTACTGCAGCAGCTAATGGTTGTCAAGCTGCTATGGATGTTGAAAAATATTTACATATAAAATAAAACGTTTTTTAAATTTTTTTTAAAAATATATTTTTTAAAAAAATTAAAAAATTTCTAAAAATTTTAAAAGAAGATAAAATATGAAAGAAGAAAATATTGAAATGCAAGGTATAGTAATCGATACACTTCCAAATACTATGTTTCGAGTAGAATTAGAAAATAAACATATAGTAATTGCACATATTTCAGGGAAAATGAGAAAAAATTATATTAGAATTTTAACTGGAGATAAAGTTACTTTAGAATTAACACCTTATGATTTAAGTAAAGGGCGTATTATATTTAGAAGTCGTTAAAAAATATAACATTTATATATATTAATTAATTCAAAAATATATTTTTTATAAAAAAAATTTATTTAAAAAAAAGGAAAAAAATGCGTACTATAAAATGCGGTATATTTAAAAAAAAATATTTTCAAAAAACTTGTACTTTATGTGGATGGGTTCAAAATATCAGAAATTTAGGGAATATGTTATTTATTCAATTAAAAGATCGATATGGAATTTCTCAAATTGTTTTTCATTCAGAAATTTTAAAAAAATTTCCTCTGATTATGAAAATTAAAAAAGAATTTTGTATACAAGTTACAGGTACTGTACAAAAAAAAAAAATGTTAAAAAAAAATTAGAAAATTTTGAACTTCATGCTCAAAAATATAAAATTTTTAATAAAACACTTCCAATTCCTTTAGATTATAATAAAAAAAATAAAGAAAAAATCCGACTTCAATATAGGTATTTAGATTTACGTTGTAAATTTATGATTGAAAATTTTAAAATTAGAAATATTGTTTCAATGTTAACACGAAAATATTTAGAAAAAAACAATTTTTTAGAAATTGAAACACCTATCTTAACAAAATCTACACCCGAAGGCGCTGAAAATTTTTTAATTAAAAGTAAATATTTAGGTAAGAATTATGCATTACCTCAATCTCCTCAATTATTTAAGCAATTATTAATGATTTCTGGTTTTGATAAATATTATCAAATTGCAAAATGTTTTCGAAATGAAGATTTACGTTCAGATCGACAACCTGAATTTACACAAATTGATATTGAAGCTTCTTTTATAACATCAGAAAAAATACAAGATTTTATCGAAACTTTAATTAAAAAAATTTGGTTAAAAATTTTAAAATTTAAATTAAAAGTTTTTCCTAAAATTACATATAAAAATAGTTTAAAATATTACGCAACAGATAAACCAGATTTAAGAAATCCATTAAAATTTTTAAATATTACAAAAATTTTTAAAAAAAAATGGAATATTTTTTTTTCAAATTTTGACTTCTTATTAAATCAAGATAGAATAGTTTCTCTTCATATTTTTCAAGGTGTTTTATTATTAAATGAAAAACATTTTAAAAATTATAAAAAAATTTTTAAAAAATTTAAAATTCATAATTTTTATATTGTAAAAGTTATGAAAAAAAAAATTATTATTAATAATTTTAATACAAAAAAAATTACAAAAAAAAAATATCATATGTGTTTAAAAATTATTTCTTTTATTAAATGTATACAGAATGATATTTTATTTTTTGCTATAACCTCAAAATATGTTAATAATAATTTTTTATCTAAATTAAGAATGCAAATTGGAAAAGATTTAAAAATAATTAAAGAAAAAATTTGGAAACCTGTATGGATTATAGATTTTCCATTATTTAATTTAGATTTAAGTAATAATACTATAAAATCTGTACATCATCCTTTTACAGCTCCTAAAAATATTGATGAAAATATCACTCAAGAAAATGTTTTAAAAATTATTTCTAGTGCATATGATTTAGTAATTAATGGATATGAAATAGGTGGAGGATCACAACGTATTTATGATGCTGTGTTACAAAAAAAAATTTTTAATTTTTTAAATATTAGTAAAGATTCTTTAGAAAAAAATTTTAATTTTTTTTTAAATGCTTTACAGTACGGCGCTCCTCCTCATGCTGGTATAGCTTTAGGATTAGATCGAATAATTATGTTATTAACTAATAATTCTACAATTAAAGATGTTATAGCTTTTCCTAAAACTAATTCAGCCCTTTGTTTATTAACTGGAGCTCCAAATGAATAAATAAAAAATTTTTTTCAAAAACCATCATGCGAAATAACATGTTGGTTTTTATTAAAAAAAAATCTATTAATATTTTTCGGGAGAATAAAATGGCAGGACATAGTAAATGGTCAAATACTAAACACAGAAAAGCAGCTCAAGATTATAAAAAAAATCAAAAATCTATGAAATTAATACGAAATATTACAAGTGCAAGTAAAAAATATGGTAATAATCCTAATATAAATTTTTGTTTAAGAGCAGCTATTATCAAAGCTACTAATAATAATATTTCAAAAAATTCTATAAAAAAAGCTATTCAACGTGGATCTTTGAATTTCGAAAAAAAAAAAAAAATTCAACAAATCAAATATGCAGGATGTAATAAAGAAGGAATAATTATATTAATTTCTTATATTTCTAAAAATATTTTAGATATTCAATCAAAAATTCATAAAATTTTTAAAAAATATAATTTTTTTTTTATTCATTATTTAAAAATTAAATATTTGTTTCAAGAATGTATTATTTTTTTATTTCAAAAAACTAAAAAAAATGAAGAAATTTTAATTAATCTAGCTATAGAAAATAATGCATATGATATTGACACAAATTCATTTAAAAAAATTAAAATTATTATTAATACTTTTGATGCTAAAAATATTAAAAAAGAATTTAAAAAATTTTCTTTAAAAATTTTAAAAACTGATACTAAAGTTATAGCTTTTAAAAAACATCAAATAATTTCTTTAACTATAGAAAAATTTAAAAAATTTTTAAAAGAATTAAAAAAAATTCCAGAAATTCAAAATATTTCTCATAACGCATTTACTAAAATATAAAAATTAAAAATTTTTTTAAAAAAAATTGCTTGAATTCTCCAGAATTTTTTCTGTTAAAAACAAGCAGTTTAAATATAAAAAAATTTTTCATATTTTTTTATTTTTTTTAAAAAAAAATTTTTAAAATTTTTAAAAGAAGAATTAAACTTTAAGAATACGACAAACATTCATTGTTTTATAAGTATTTTTTTTATATTTTTCTTGAATTAAAATTACAAAGCTTTCTTTTTTAACGTATTTTTTTTGTTTTAAAAATTTTATTAAAGAATTTTTAAAATATATTTCTTTTTCTGTAATATTAAATAAAATAGGTATAATACCTCGATATAAAGTACAAGTCTGTAAAACTGACATTTGAGAAGAAATTACTAATATTGGTAATGAAGTTGAAATTCTAGATGCAATCAAAGCAGGTTTACTTGAATTAGTTAATAAAATAATTGCTGAAACGTTTAATAAATGATTAGCAGCATACATTGAAGACATTAATATAGCTTCTGAAATATCTTTAAATACAGTATGTAATCTATGTTTCGAAATTCTTATACTAGGAATTTTTTCTGCTTCATAACATATCTGAATCATTTTTTGAATAGTTTCTATAGGAAATTTTCCTGATGCAGTTTCAGCAGATAACATAACAGCATCAGTACCATCTAATACTGCATTAGCAACATCTGAAACTTCAGCTCTAGTTGGGAAAGAATTAAAAACCATAGATTCCATCATTTGCGTAGCTGTAATTACAGCGCGATTTAATTTACGAGACATAGAAATTAATTTTTTTTGTATAGAAATTAATTTAGTATCTCCAATTTCCACACCTAAATCGCCACGAGCTATCATAATTGCATCAGATTCTAAAATAATTTCTTGAATATTTTTTTCTGTTTTAATAGCTTCAGCACGTTCTATTTTAGCTATAATTTTTGCATTACTACCAGAATTCTGTAATAATTGACGAGCAACTTTTAAATCTTTTGAAGTTCTAGGAAAGGAAACTGCTAAAAAATTCACATGAATTTTAGAAGCTAATAAAATATCTTTTTTATCTTTTTCAGTTAAAGCTTCGGCAGATAAACCACCTCCTAATTTATTTAATCCTTTATTATTTGTCAAAAATCCACCAATTAATACTTGAGTAATAATTTTTGTATTAAAGATTTTAATAACTTGTAATTGAATGCGACCATCATCTAATAATAAAATATCATTATATTTTACTTCTTGAGGTAATTTGCTATAATTAATTCCAACTTCAGTTTCTGTTCCATTATTTTTTTCTATGTTCGGATCTAAAACAAAAATATCTCCAATTTTTAAAAATATTTTTTTTTTTTGAAATCCAGAAATTCTAATTTTAGGACCTTGTAAATCTCCTAATAAAGACACTATAATTCCTAATTTTTTAGAAATTTTTAAAATTTCACAAGCTCGATTTTTATGATCTTCAGGTGTTCCATGAGAAAAATTTAAACGAAAAACATTAGCCCCAGCTTTAATCATATTCTCTAAAACACCCGGATAATCAGTAGAAGGCCCTAATGTTGTAATAATTTTTGTTCTTAAAAAATTTAAATCCATAAAATATTATCCTATTTTAAAAAAATATAATGTGTTTAGCAAAAAAATATAAAACTTAATATATTTTTATATTGTATATAAGAGAAATTTTATTAAAAAAAATATTTTTTTAAAAAAATATATAAAAAATATTTTTTTTAAAAGATATATAAAATTTTTATATAATTTTTTTATATTATGATTTTTTTTAAAAAAAAAATTAAAATCTGTATAATACATATTATATATATAAAAATTATATTATAAATATAAATAGTAAAAAATAATTTTATCAATATTAATAAAAAATAATATTTTTTTAATTTTTTATAAATTATAAATTTTATTATAAAATATTTTTTTTATATTATATACATTAAACTTCAAGAATTTTAATAAAAATAAAATTTTTAAAAAAATAGATATTATTTTTTTTGAAAAAATATATTTAAAAATATTTAATTTTTTAATACTAAATAAAAATTTTACAATAATTGTAAAATTATTAAAATTAAAATTTTTATAAATTTTACTTTTATATTTTAAAAAATATTATACTACATTAATTTTAAAAAAATAAATTTTTAAAAATCTCTACTTTTGAAAATTATTTTTTAAAATTCTAAAAAATAATATATTTTATAATAAATATAATTATTATTAAAATAAAAAAAATTTAATTTTTTTAAAAAAAATATAAAAATTTTTATATATAATTTTTTAAAATGATTAAAATTTTATATAAATTTTAAAAAAATTAAAATTAAATTAATAAATAAAACTGTATAAAAATATTATTTTTTATAAAAAAAAATCTAATTTTAATAATAAAATATAAATTATAAAACTACAGGAGAAAAAATATATGTTACGTATTTTTTTATTTATAGTAATTAATTTTTTCATAAATATTACATTAAGTATAATTTTACATAGTATCGGAGTACATCATAATAATATATTAAATATTTTATTAATTTCTGGAATTTTAGGGTGTTTAGGATCAATTATTTCTTTATTATTATCTAAATGGATTGCTTTAAAAACAGTTAATGGGTATATTTTAAAAAACTCTTATAATTCAAAAAATAATTGGATCTTAAAATATGTATATCAAAAATCTCTATTAATGAAAATTAAAACTCCTGATATTGCTATTTATAATTCTCTTGATTTAAATGCATTTGCAACTGGATTTTCAAAAAATAATTCTTTAATAGCTTTATCTACCGGATTATTAAATTCTATGAGTAAAAAAAATATTAAAGCTGTTTTAGCACATGAATTGTGTCATATAGAAAACGGTGATATGTTAACTATGACTTTAATTCAAAGTATTTTAAATACTTTTATAATTTTTTTTTCTCATTTTTTTGCAAAAATTTTTGAAAAAATTTTATTTAAAAATAAAAAATCTGAAAAAAATAAATTTTTATTTTTTTCTAATTCTATATTTTATTTTTTTATTTCTTTAATATTAGAATTTACTTTCGGAATTTTAGCTAACATAATTATTATGTGGTTTTCTAGAAAACGAGAATTTTATGCTGATGCTGGAGCCGCTAATATAGTAGGGAAAAAAAACATGATTTCAGCTCTCTTATCTTTAAAAAAAAGTGTAGAACCTAATATTATTTCAAATTTAAAACCTTTCTATATTCATGGTAACACAAAAAAATTTTTAAATTTATTTTTATCACATCCTACAATTGATGATCGAATTTTAGCATTAAAAAATAATATTTTTTATAAAAAATCTATAATATAAAAAATATTTTAGAAAATTTACTTAATAATATTTTTAACATGATATTATAATATAATAAATTATATTTAAAAAAATAAATATAAAACCCTTATATATCTGGAGTATAAAAATGTTTTTTTTTTTAAATACATCAAATTTGATTAGTCTTATAACATTAATTTTTTTAGAATTAATTTTAGGAATTGATAACATTGTTTTTATTTCTATTTTATCAGAAAAATTACCTTTTAATCAAAGAGAAAAAGCAAGATATACAGGATTAATATTAGCTTTATTTATGCGTATTATTGTTCTTTTATTTTTTGCTTTTTTTATTTCTTTTGAAACAATTATTATAAAAAATAATTTTTTTTCATTTTCTATAAGAGATTTAATTTTATTTTTAGGGGGTTTTTTTTTATTATTTAAATCTATTATAGAATTATATGAACGTGTAAAAAATTTAGATGAAAAAAAAAAAGAAAATAGTATTCCTCAAAAATTTTGGGTAATTGTAATACAAATTGTGGTCTTAGATGCTATTTTTTCAATAGATTCTATTATTACCGCAATTGGAATGGTAAATAATATTTTTCTTATGATTTTTGCAATTATTATTTCTACTATACTTATGTTATTTATTTCTAAAATTATTACAAATTTTTTAAGAATTCATCGAGCAATTATTATTTTATGTTTAAGTTTTTTATTTATTATTAGTATTAATTTAATTTTAGAATCCTTTAATATAAAACTTCCAAAAGGATATTTATATTCAATTGTGATTTTTTCTTTATGTATAGAATTTTTAAATCAAATAGCTACAAGAAATTTATTACATCAACAATCTAAAAAATCTATAAGAGTACGAGTTGCTGAAACTATTTCTAATTTAATTTTTCGAAACGAAGAAAAAATTTATCTTCAAACTAATAAAAATACTAAAATAGAAAAAAAAAATCATACTTCTATATTTTCAATTCCAAAATTAATAAAACCATTTAAAGATGAAGAAAAATATATGTTAACAAGTGTATTAATGTTAGCAGATAGATCAATTAGAAGTATAATGACACCTAGAAGAGAAATTTCTTGGATAAATTTAAATCATTCTAATAATGATATTAAACATCAATTATTAGATACTCCTCATAATTTATTTCCAGTATGTAAAGGCGAATTAGATGAAATTATCGGTGTAGTACGTGCTAAAGAATTTTTAAATGAAATATATAAAAATTCAAATTTATATACGTTTTCGCAAAAAACTCCTCCTATTATTATTCCTGATACTTTAGATCCTATTAAATTATTAAGAGTTTTACGTCATTCGAAAGGAAGTTTAATTATCGTTAGTAATGAATTTGGATTAATTTTAGGTTTAATTACTCCAGTAGACATTTTAGAAACTATTGCTGGAGAATTTCCTGATGCAGATGAAACCCCTGATATTATACAAGAAAAAAATAGTTTATTAGTAAAAGGAGCTACTGATCTATATACATTAAAACAAGTATTAAAAATTAATCAATTTGTAAAAAATGAAACTTATATTTCTTTAGCAGGTTTATTAATTTCTCAAACTGGAAAATTTCCAATTCCAGGTGATAAAATTAATATTTTATCTTTTTGTTTTGAAATTATTGAAGCTACAAAATATCAAATAAAACTAGTCAGAGTAACGAAATTAAATTCTATTTTATAACACAAAATTTAATTAAAAATTTAAAAAATATTTTACTATATATGAAATCTAATTATACAATTTTAGCTTTAGATACTTCTTTTCAAAATTGCTCGATAGCATTATTACATAAAAATATTTTATATCATTTTGAAGAATTATGTATCAAAAATCATGAAAAAAGAATATTAAAAATAATTATAAAAATAATAAAATATTCTAAAATAAACTTTCAAGAAATTAATTTTATTGCTTGTAATACTGGTCCTGGTCATTTTACTGGAATACGGATTTCTTTAACAATTGCTAATGCATTATCAATTGGATTAAAAATTCCTATTTTAAATTTTTCTATTTTTCAAATTTTATCTGAAAAAATTTGGTATAAATATTCTATAAGAAAAACATTAATAAAATTAAAAATTTCAAAAAATTATTTTTTTGTTGGTAAATATTTTAAAAATATACAAAATAAATGGATAGGAGTATATGAAAAATATCAGTCTGTATCTGTAAAAAATTTTTATTTTATTAATACAACTTTTTCTGGAATTTGGGCAATTTCTGGAAATATTAAAATTACACAAATTAAAAACAAAAAAAAATTAAAATTTTTTTATACAAAAATTTCTCAAATATATGCAAAAGACATTATTTTTTATATGTTATTAAAATTTAAAAAATATATAAAATTTAAAAATATTAAAAAATTTTAAAATTTTTTTAATAAAACTATTATAAAATAATATTAAAAAATTTAAAAATAAAAATTTATATTATAGAATTTTTTTTTTAAATAACATAATATTTATTTTAAAAAAAAAAAATTTTTTTATTAATTATTTTATATTTAATTTTAATCATATTTGGATTTATATTAGTATATTTGGATATAATAGTTAATAATTCATTTTTTAATTTTGGAAAATAAATTGGTTCTTTCAAAGATTTTCTTTGTTCTTTTAAAATAATTTTTAAACGTTTTTTAGCAACTAAAGCAGTTTTTTTTTGTTTAAAGAAAAAAAATTTTAAAATAGACACGATTACCTCCTAAATAACCATTGTAAAAAGCTTTTTTTTTTATATTCAATAAAACGAAAAGGAGTTTCTTTTCCAATTAAGCGCTGTATAGTATCTTGATAAGCTTTTCCAGCATTGGAAAAAGAATTTAAGATAATTGCAGTTCCTTGATTGGAAGATCGTAATACAGAATTATCTTCAGGAATAATTCCTATTAATGGAATTCGTAAAATATCAAGAATATCATCTTTACTTAACATATCTCCTTTCTTGACTTTTTGAGGATTATAACGAGTAATTAACAAATATTCTTTAATAGGAGTTTTTTTAAATTTTGCTCTATAAGATTTAGAAGATAAAATTCCTAAAATTCGATCTGAATCACGTACTGAAGAAATTTCAGGATTTGTAATAACAATGGCTTCATCAGCAAAATATAAAGCTAAAATTGCACCTTTCTCAATTCCAGCAGGAGAATCACAAATAATAAAATCAAAAGTCATACTTTTTAATAAAGTAAAAATTTTTTCTATTCCTTGTTTTGTTAATGAATCTTTATCTCTAGTTTGAGAAGCAGGTAAAATAAATAAATTAGGAGTATTTTTATCTCGAATTAATGCTTGAGAAATAACTGCTTCTTCATTAATTACATTTAAAAAATCATATACTACGCGTCTCTCACAACCCATAACTAAATCTAAATTTCTTAATCCAATATCAAAATCTATTACAACAGTTTTATAGCCTAATAATGCTAATCCTGTAGCAATAGATGCACTAGAAGTTGTTTTTCCTACTCCTCCTTTTCCAGAAGTAACTACAATAATTCGAGACATAAAAAATTTTATCCTTTTTTTTAAAATAAAAAAATTTAAATTAAAAACATTGAATTATTAAAGATTGTTCTTTTAAATAAATACTAACAGTTTTTCCGATATATTTTTCTGGAATTTGTTCCAATACCCAATATTCTCCCGCGATAGAAATTAATTCTGCAAATAAATTAGAACAAAAAATTTGACTAGTGATATCTCCATTAGCTCCTGCTAATACTTTTCCTCTCATTATTCCATAAATGTGTACATTTCCATCTGAAATAATTTCAGCTCCAGCATTAACATTATTTTTAATAATTAAGTCTCCATTTGGTATATAAATTTTTTGTCCAGATCTTATTGGTATATTAATAATATGTGTTTGAAATTTTGTTTTTATTGTTTTAGGAAATTTTGAATAAGAAATAGATTTTTTATAAAAATTAGATTGTGAAATATCAGTTCCTTCTGATAAAATTGGAATTCCAGAATTTAAAATTATATTTTTAAAATCTAGATTTTTACAACCACTTACTCCAATAATTAAAAAACCAGCAGATAAAATAACATCTTTAATATAATTCCAATTTACAGTATAGGATAGCTCCGAAACATTTAGAACTACTGGAGCTTGTTTAAAAAATTTAGGAGATTTATTTACAATTTTAAGCAATTGTTCTTCTAAAGAATTTAAAGAAATATCTTTTAAATAAATCACTGAAATTGTAAAATTTTTTCCTTTTATAGAAATCTCAAACGAACTCATTTTTTTACTCAATTAATAAAATTTTTTTAAAAAAAAATTTGTTAAAAATATTTAAATTTAAATTAGGATTGTTATAATAATGTTTAATTAATTTTAATAGTTTAAATATAGGTATAGAAAATTCTAGATGAATAATATTATTCAAGATTCAAAAAAATATCTTAAAGAAAATAAAATTTTATCTCAAAGTATTAATTTTTCTAAAATATCTAACATTATTTTTTCTGGATATTTATCACATTTAACTCCAGATATTTTTAAATTAAAAAAATATATTTTATATACACAAAAATGTAATATTTTTCAAGAATTTTCTAATAATATACATAAAAATATTATTTTTAATACATATAGAATAAAAAAAAAACTTAAAAAATGTGAAAATTTAATCTTTTTTTGGTCTAAAAATAAAAAAGAAATAATTTTTGAATTATCGTATTTATTTTCAAAATTAAAAAAAAATTGTAAAATTTATGTGACAGGTTCTAAAAAAAATGGTATTCGAAGTCTTCCAAAAATTTTTTTAAAATTTATAAATTTTAAAAAAATAGATTCAAAATCACATTATTTATTATATTACGGAAGAATAAAAAATCCTATACAATTTTTTCTAAAAGATTTTTTTAAAATACATTATTGGAAAAATTTAAAAATTTTACATTTACCAGGTGTTTTTGGATATAAAAAAATAGATGAAGGTAGCCTTTTCTTAATATCTACATTTAATAAAAATATTAAAGGAAAAATTTTAGATCTTGGATCTGGATCTGGAATTTTAAGTGTAGCATTATTTCAGATTAATAAAAACCTTAAATTACATTTAAGTGATTTTTCAAAAAATTCTCTTATTTCAAGTCAAAAAACTTTATTAATGAATAAAATTCCAGGAAAAATTTATACTAGTAATATTTTTTTAAATATTTTTAAAAAATTTAATTTAATTATTTCAAATCCTCCTATTCATAAAAATTTAAAATTAAACTATATAGTTCTTTTTAACATTATTACTAATTCTAAAAATTTTTTAAAAAAAAATGGAGAACTCAGAATAATTGTTAATTCTTTTGTATCTTGTAAATTTTTATTAAAAAAAATTTTTAAAAATTGTAATCTATTAAAAAAAAATAAAAAATATAAAATTTACCAATCATATAAAAAATAAAAAATATATACCCGAAGCGGGACTTGAACCCGCAAGACTATTTATAAGTCGAGGGATTTTAAGTCCCTTGTGTCTACCAATTTCACCATCCGGGCAAAAAAATTTTTTAATAAGCGCATCCCGGAATTGAACCGGGTTATACGGATTTGCAATCCGATGCATAACCAATCTGCCAACGCGCTTTTTATAAACTTATGATTTTAAAAAACTATTTTTTATAATAATTTTTTTTATTTAGGAGGAAGAGAGATTTGAACTCTCGAATAATTTCTTATTGGCGGTTTTCAAGACCGCTGCCTTAAACCACTCAGCCATTCCTCCAAATTTTTTCTTATAATAATAAAATATTTTACAGAAAAAAAATAAAATGTAAAGCTCATTATAATTTTTTTTATTAGAATTTTAGTATAATCTAAAATCAATATTAAAATTAATTATATGGTATTAGGCAAAGAATATAATTTTATTGTTACTCGTCTATCAAATGCTAAAAAATTTTTTAAAATTTCTTGATTTTTAATTGTAGAATATGTTGAAGCGTCAAAAAAATGATTACAACCCATTCCTTTCAAAAAAATTTTTTTAATAGGAAAATTTTTTGACTTTAAAAAATCAGCGACAATTTGTGCTCTTTTTTCTGATAATTTTTGATTATTTTCTACAGTTCCAAATTTATCAGCATATCCCGTAATCATAATATATTTTGTATCACAATTATATTGTGTAATTTTTTGTATAAAAGATTCTAAAATTTTTTTAGAAACCTCAGAAAGTTCATAACTATTAGAATCAAATAAAATATTTTCTTGAAGATCCATTGAAACATTAGATCCATTTCCAATCGAGATATTCGAAAAATTTGTATTAATTTTATTATTTTGATAAGAATATTTTGAATATGAATTTATCGGATGATTTTCAGAATTATTTTTATAATTATTAAAATTCCTAGAAATACCAACATTAAAACAGCCCCAAGTAGCATTTTCTAAAGAAGAAAATCCATCTTGCATAATTTTTTTAAAATTATAATCAAAATGCACATTAGTTTTATGAGTAAATAAATAATCTAACCCTAATGTTAAAATTGGTAAAATTTTATATGTTGTATGTAAATCTTTATTTGATTTTTCAAAATCATTCATATCTTTAAAATTTTGTACTGAATACATTGTACCAATTCGAGAATATACATTTAACGAAGAAGATAATGGTACAGAAAATTTTGCAGTTCCAGAAAAATCATAATTATAAATTTCAGGTAAAGAAAATTGTAATATTGGTAAAATTTTTCCGGATATATCTGTATCTACTTGAAAATGTAAATATGGATTAAATTTATAACCAATAAAACCACCAAAATTAAAATTTTTGATATGATTAAACAAATTTGATATAGTAAATAATTCTTTTATTTCTTGTACTCCAACTCCATTATGAGGAGGTAACCAATTATTTTTAATTCCAGTATACCAATAATGTTTTTGTATTTCTGAAGCTTGTACAGTAGAAAATATACTAGATATAAAAAATATTAAAAAAAACAATATCTTTTTCATAAAAGAACTCATAATTTTAAAAATGTTAAAATACATAAATATAAATTTTATTATTTCATTATAATATAATGAAGTATATTATTTTCATTAAATAAATTATTAAAATTTTTTTTAAAAAAAAATATAAATTTTATAAAAAATTTATAAATTAAAAATTTTTAAGATATAATATAATTTTATAAAATTTAATATTAAAAATATTTAATGAGTAATTTTATAATAAAAATGTTGTAAATTAATTCCTGTTATTTTTAAAGAAATTAAATATACAAAACTACTTAAAATAAATACTAAAAAAACTCGAGTAATTCGAATAAAAATATTACCAACATGCCATGAAGGTATAAAATACAAAATTATATATAAAAAAAGAGACATAATAATAGTTGATAAAAAAATTTTCCATAAAAAATTTAACCAATCTGGCTGAGGTTTAAAAATTTTAGTACGACATAAAGAAAAAAATAATAAAAAAGTGTTAATCCAAGCAGAAATACTAATAGATAAAGCTAATCCTGATTGTTTTAAAAAAAATACAAAAATTATATTTAAAATTTGAGTGATTAATAAAATAATAAAAGAAATTTTCATTGGAGTTACAACGTTTTTAATAGAATAAAAAGCTGTAGATAACACTTTTGTAGACATTAATGCAATAATTCCTGAAGTATAACATAAAAGAATTTTTTGAGTCATAATTGTATCAAAATCTGTAAAATGTCCATATTCAAATAAAGATATAATTAAAGGTTTAGAAAAAATAAATAAAAATGCAGTACCCGGAAAAGATAATAAAACCGAAATACGTAAACCCCAATCCAATAATTTAGAATATTCTATTTTAGAATTTAAAGTATGATGTTTAATTAATTTCGGGAATATTAATGTACTTACTGACACTCCTAATACTCCTACCGGAAACTCCATTAATCGATCAGCATAATACAACCACGAAATTGAACCAGAATTAAATAAAGAAGAAATAATACTATTAATTACTAATGAAATTTGACCAGCAGCAACACCTAAAATTGCCGGAGAAATTCTTTGTAATACTTTTTTTAATCCACTATTTTTAATATTAAATTTCGGAAAAACTAAAATATTTTTTGTACATAATGTAGGAACTTGATATGCAATTTGTAACATACCCCCAATAATAATTCCCCAACCTAAAGAAGAAATTTGAGGATTAAAACAGGATGGTTTAAAAAATGTACTTAATAAAGTAAAAAAAATAATACTAATGTTTAATAAAATAGGAGAAAAAGAAGGCAATAAAAAACAATTATATGTATATAGAATCGAAGAAATAAATGAAGATAAAGATACAAAAAAAATATAAGGAAAAATAATTTTAAACAATTGCACACCTAAATATAATTTATTTGTATCTTTAGAAAAACCAGGTGATGTTATTAATACTATTGAAGAAGGAAAAAAAATTCCTAATATAATAAAAAACATTAATAATGTAATTAAAACTCCTAAAATAGTGGCAATAAAATCTTTAATTGTTTTTTTATCATATTTTGTTTTATATTCTGATAATACAGGAATAAAAGCTTGTGAAAATGCACCATCTGAAAAAATTCTTCTTAAAAGATTAGGTATTTTAAAAATTGAAAAAAATACATCTGTTTCTACTGAAGCTCCAAATGTATAAGCAATTAAAAAATCTCGAATAAATCCTAAAATCCGACAACATGAAGTTATTATACTAATAGAGGCTAAAGATTTTAAAAGATTCATTGTATATAACCTTAGTCACATTTTACTATTGAAAATAATATTATATTAAATTATAAATATTATAATAAAATTCATCATCATGTAATATTATAAACTATGTTAAAAGAAAGATATAATTTTTTTTAAAAAATTATTTTTTGAATTATTTGATAAAATAATTATCTTAAATAAAAAAATTTTTAAAAGAAAAAATAAATTATTATATAAATATTTTTTAAAATATTCTAAAATACTTTTTTTATTCAAAAAAAATAATTATTTAATAAATTTTAAAAAATATATAAAATTTTTAAAAATATAACAAATTATATTTTTAATATCTACTTTTATTTTCAAAAAAAAATAATATATTATAAAAATATATAAATTTTTTTTTCTTTATGTAATTTCCCAAAAATAATTTTTTTTTTATTTAAGAGAATTTGGATTTTTTGATTTACTTCAGCATCTTGTAACGAAGTTCCAAAAACTTTAATTATAAAACCTTTACCATATAAAAAAATTGGAATTATATCTCCTCTTTTAACTAAAAAAAAAGAATGTAAATTTTGATATGAAAAAGGTTGATTTGGAGAAAGAGGATTTATTAATTTTTTATTTAAAATATTTTTAATATTATAAATAGAAGTAGAAATATTATATGGAATGTTTAAATATTTAATTTTAATATCAGATTTAGAAATTATAACACCTTTTTTTAAAAATTTAGAAGCTACAAAATATTTATAGAATTTTTTTTTTTTATAAAAATTTTTATTTTTATTAAAAATTTTATAATTTTTTTTTTTAAAATCATTTTTTTTAAATGTTTTTTTTATTTTATATTGTAAAAAAAAATTTTTTTTTTTCTTACTAGCATTTACGAAATGATTATTAGTTAGAATTTTAAAATCTAATATTTTTTTTTTTTTATAATAAATATTATCATTAAAATTTTTTGTTAAAATAAAAGGCTGAAAAAATACCTGAAAAATATACAAAAAAAAAAATATTAATTTTAAAAACATAAAATATCCTTTTTGAAATAAATTAATAAAAGAAATATAATCTATTGAAAAATATAAATATATTTTTTTTATAAAATTTTAATAAAAAAACAATTTACTATTTTTTTTTCTACAGATAAAATTCATTTAATTATAAATTTTTATTTGAGAAAAAAAATGTCATTTTTTGTATCAAAATTTTTTGAATTAGATAAAATTGCTTTAGAATTATTACTTTATCAACAAAAAATAATTATTTCAAATATAGTTAATATACAACGAAAGAATTATTTTTCAAAAAATATAAATTTTAAAAAATCTTTTATTGAAGCAGTTAAACAACGTCAAAAAAATTTAAAAAATCCAAATTTTAAAATTGATTATTCAAAAATCATTGTTGAAAAACGAAAAAATTTTATATGTAATAACAATATAAAAAAAAATAATAAAAATTTAGATTTAGAAAGAACAGAATTCTTAAAAAATTCCCTGATGTATCAAAAATGTTTAGCTTCAATTAAACAAAAAGAACGTATATTTTTAGACGCTATAGGAGCTAAATAATTATGCTATCATCATTATTTGATTCTTTTAATATTACGGCTGCTTCATTAATTACGCAAGCTAGATTAAAACAAATTAATATAGAAAATTTATCAAATGCATCTAGTTTAGTTAAAAATTTTAATGGTTCATATCATACATATGTTCCTAAAAAAGCTATTGTTAAATTTTTACCTTATCAAAAAAATGAAAAAAATATTGGTAGTATATATATAGATAAAATTATTGACAAAGAAAAACCAAAAAATTTTATAAATAAATTAGATTATATGTCATTAAAAAATTATGAAAATTTAAAAACAAATCATACTAATTTTTTAACCGAGACTGTTAAAAATTTAGATATTTCATTGCAATATAAAATGAGTTTAGAAATTTTAAAAACAATTAAATCTTTAATTTTAAAAACTTTATCATTATATGAAATATAATTTGTTAAGGAAAGATTATAAATGAAATATAATAATTTTGAAAAAATAAATTCTAAAAATATTAATACAGGAAATAAATTTTTTAAAAAAAAAAATTTTCTAAACTCTTCTACAATACAAAAAAATTTTTTAAAAGTCTTAAAAGCAGAAATAAGTAATCAAGATCCTACAAAACCTATTAAAAATAGCACTTTAACATCGCAAATTACACAAATGCAAATGAATGATAGAATTCATGATGTTCAACAAAATACTAAAAAAATTTTACAACAAATTAATACTAATCAATTTTTTAATGCTGTTAATTTAATTAATCGAAAAGTCTTAATTAATAATAATAAAATTTTTGATATTAAAAAAACAAAAATTCCTATTTTTTTAAAAATTTTTAAAAAATCAAAAAAAGTTCAAATGAATATTTTTAATTCATATCAACAAAAAGTTTTTTCAAAAAATTTAGGAAATTTATCACCTGGTATACATAAAATATATTGGGATTCTAAAAAAGATTTTAAAAAAGATTCTTTCAAAAAATTTCCATATACTGTAAACTTTACTGTACAAAAAAATAAATGTATAAATAAAAAAAATATTTATACACAACATATAATTAAAAATATTTCTAAAAATAGAAAAAAAATTTATGTTACATTAGATAGTGCTAAAATAGTAAAATTACATGATTTAAAAAAAATTTTTTAAAATTTATAAAAATTATAATTGTTCTTTTTAAAATTATCGATATGATACGAAGAGTCAATAAAAATTTAAAATCTTAATAACATTCTTTTAAAATTATAATGAGTAAATATCTATGAATAAAATATTAAGAATTGTATTAAATTCTGCAAATAATAATTTAATGAAACAAAAAGTAATCGCTAACAATATTGCAAATGTGTCTACAGCAGGTTTTAAAGAACAATATGTGTATAACATACGAAAAAAAGATAGAAATTCAAACATAAAAAATATTAATAATATAGTATTTAATTTTACTAGAGGAAATTTTAGAAAAACAAATAATCCTATTAATGTTTCCGCTAAAGATAATTATTGGATTTCTATTATTGATACTGATGATACTGTGGCATTTATGCAAACTGGAAAATTTCATTTAAATGAAAAAAATGAATTATTATTAAATGAATATCCTGTTTTAACTACAAAAGATGAAACGATTGTATGTGATAATCATAAAATGCCTCGAATATTAGAAGATGGAAAAGTTGTATTATCTTTTAAAAAAAACAATAAAATTGTAAATAAATTTTTAGGACAAATAAAACTTATTAAATTATTACCAGAAGATGTCATACATAGTTCACATGGTAAATATTTTTTAAGAAATAGTGGAATGAAAAAATATCAAAATCTTCAATTACGAGATTTTTATAAAGTTCCTGCAATTGCTAATGCTACAGAAGGTAGTAATGTTGATTTAACAGAAAATTTAATCAATATGTTAGACGCTATGCGTGATTTTGAATCAAATATCCAAGTAATTTCTAACGAACATGAAAATGAAGATAAAGCAAATAATTTATTAAATGGAGTTATACAATAATTATTAGGAAAAAATTTTATGATATCAACTTTATGGATTGCTAAAACTGGACTTGACGCCCAACAAATGAATATGAATGTTATTGCAAATAATTTAGCTAATGTAAATACAAATGGCTTTAAACGTTCACATGTCATTTTCGAAGATTTAATATATAAAAACATTAATCCCTCTGGTTTATTAACCATGCGGGATACTGAAAAACCTAATTCAATACAAATTGGCACTGGAGTTCAACCTGTTGCAACCGAAAAAATTTTTACACTTGGAAATTTATCTAAAACAAATTCTTGGAAAGATTTAGTAATTAACGGAGATGGATTTTTTAAAATCTTGTTACCAAATGGACAAACGCGTTTTACAAGAGACGGTTCTTTTCAAATTAATTCAAAAAGACAATTAGTCACTCATCAAGGATATTTAATATCACCAGAAATTAATATACCTCAGAATATTGAAACTATTCATATTGGAAAAGATGGACTTGTAACAGCTAAAATAGACGGAAAAATTTCACCTGAAATACTAGGTCAATATACAATTGTAAATTTTTCTAATAATTCTGGCTTAGAAAGTATAGGGGAAAATTGTTATAAAGCTACAAAATCTTCTGGAAAACCAATTATAGGAATTCCAGGTCAAGTAGGTTATGGAGAATTATATCAAGGATTTATTGAAAAATCCAATGTGAACGTTGCTGAAGAATTAGTAAATATGATTCAAGCACAACGTGCTTATGAAATTAATAGTAAAGTCTTAACTGCAACAGATCAAATGTTACATAAATTAACTCAATTATAAATTTATTATAGGAAAAAAAATTCTGTGTTTAAAAATTTTTTAAAAATTTTAAATTTTTTATTATTAATAATTAGTTTATCTTTTATAGATTCTATTTATGCTCGGAATGAATTTCCAAAAAAAAATAATATTATCTTTATACATAATAAAAAAGATAAAAAAATAATTTATCAAAAATATTATTATCATAATTGGTTTGAAGATAAACCTCATTATCAAATAGGAGATAATTTAATAATATTTTTACAAGAAAATATTATGACTCAAAATCGAACTTTTAATAATACACAAAATAATTCTTCTACTTTTTTTAAAATTCGTTCATTATTATTTTCTTTAATTAGTCAAATTTTTTCAAAAAAAAAAAATGATTTACCATTTTTACAAACTATCGGAACAAATGTTTTATTAGATGATAATAAATCATTAGAAAAAAATACTTTTTTAGGAATGATTACTGTTACAATACAAAAAATATTTCCTAACAATCATTTAGAAGTTGCAGGAAAAAATTCAATTTTAATTAATGGAAATGTAGAATCTATTCGTTTTTTTGGTATAGTAGATCCCAATGAAATTGTAAACAATATAGTTCCTTCTTCAAAAATTTCTCATAAAAATATTGAATATGTAAAACATGACACATCAAAAAAAGAAAATTTTTTTGAAATTTTAAAAAAATTTTGTATAAATTTTTTTCCTAATTTTTAAATTTTTTTATTTTATCTTAAAAATTTTTTAAATTGTAAAATTTTTTAAAGGTATTTTAATGAAAACTCTGTTAAGATATTTTTTATTATGTAATATTTTTATAAATATGATATTAATAAATTTTGCATTTGCTTCAGAAAATACAATCAAGAATTTAACTAACATTTCAGGAGCTTATACTATTCCATTAATTGGATATGGTTTAATGGTAGGATTACCTAATAGCGGCGATCAAATTCCATATTCAAATTTTACTTTACAGACTATGTTAAATCTTTTTAAAAAAATGGGAATTGATGTTAAAAATACAAAAAATATTCAAACAAAAAATATTGCATCAGTAATGGTTACCGCTGAATTACCTGCTTTTAATTATATTGGTCAAAAAATTCCTATTTATGTTTCTTCTATTGGTAATTCGCAAAATTTACAAGATGGTACTTTATTAATGACTCCTTTAAAAAATTCCAATGGTATACGCTATGGAACCGCTCAAGGACATTGTAATTTAAAAATAGAACACTTAACAAATATAAATTTATTAAATAATCAAAATTTTAAAAATAATATTAAAATTAAAAATGGGGGTATTGTTGAAAAAACTTTTCAAAATGTTATAGAACATAATGGGCATATAAAATTACAATTAAAATCTAAAAATTTTTATATGGCTCAAAAAATTAGTGATATAATTAATAAAAAATATCCTAAAATTTCTTTTCCTTTAAATGAAAGATCTATACAAATAAAAGTACCTCATAATAAAAGAACGCAATCACGTTTATTAGCAAATATACTACATTTAAAAATTAATACTAAAAAAAAAAAAAAAATATAATTTTTTTAAATTTAAAAAAAAATAAATTTTTCTTAAATCATGAAATTTATATTAAAAATTGTAAATTTTTAAAACATAATGTTTTTTTAAAAATTAAAAATTTTAAAAAAAAAAAACAACAAAATATATATAAAAAAACTAAATTATCCCATATACTTACCGCATTTAATTTTTTAGGAATTAAATCATCTAAAATTTTATCTATTCTAAAATCCTTAAAAAATAAAAAAGCGATTATTGCAACTATAAAAGTGATATAAATGAAAACATTAACATATGAAGATTTCAATACAATACAAAAAATAAAAAATTTTTTACCACAAAAAAATGATCAATTAAAAAATTTAAAAGAAATTTCTTCACAAATTCAAACTTTATTTATAAACATATTTTTAAATAGTGTAAAAAATTCTAATATAAATTTAAATCCTCAAATAAATTTAGATACTACTAGTAAATTTTATAAAGATCTATATATGAATTATCTTTCAAATAAATTTAATCAAAAAGATATAGGTTTTTTGCAATTAATAAAACAACAAATTTTATAAAAAATTTTTTTATTAAAATTTTTTTAATAAACAAGATAATTTTTTATAATTTTAAAAATTCATTATTTTAAAATATAACTATAAAAAACTTTTAAAACTTTTTCTATTTTATGAAGATAAAAAATAAATTATGATAAAAAAAGATTATAAAATTTTTATAAAAAAAGATACAAGTAATCAAAGAATTGATAATTTTTTATTTACAAAATTTAAAACACTACCTAAAAGTTTAATTTATAAAAACCTAAGATTAGGAAAAATTTTAATTAACACAAAAAAAAAAAAACCATCTTATAAATTAAAAAATCATGATGAAATATTATTAAAATCTTTAAAAATCACACCATTTAAAAAAAAAAAATATTATTTCATAAAAATTTAAAAATAAAAATTTTAAAAAACATTTTATATGAAGATTCTTCTTTAATAATTTTAAATAAAACTTCTGGAATTTCTGTACATGGAGGTAGCGGAATTAATGCTGGAATTATAGAAATTTTACGAATTATTAGAGTGGATATTTTTTTTTTAGAATTAGTACATCGATTAGATAAAGATACATCTGGAATATTATTATTAGCAAAAAAAAAATCTGTCTTAAGAAATTTACATCAACAATTACGAGAAAAAAAAATTAAAAAGTATTATATAGCTTTAGTGCATGGATTATTTAAAACTCAAAAAATCATTACAAATTTTCCAATTTTAAAAAAAAAAAATAAATTTAATCTTATGTCAATACATAAAAATGGAAAACCTTCTAAAACTATTTTTACAATTAAAAAAATTTTTTTAAATTCTACCTTAGTAAGAATACACCCTATAACAGGCAGAACTCATCAAATACGTATTCATGCTTCTAAAATTGGACATCCAATACTTTATGATTCAAAATACGGAAATAATAATTTAAATTTAAAAATTAATAAAATTTTACAAAAAAAAAGACTTTTTTTACATGCATATCAAATCTTTTTTTTACATCCTAAAAATAATAAAAAAATGTGTATAAAAGCCCCTTTAGATCAAAGATTTGAAAACGCTATTAAAATTCTTTCAAAAAATAACTAAAAATACTTAAAATATTAAAATTTTTTTTAAAAAAAAATTTTCTAATATAATTTTTTTTATAATTAAAATATAAAAATTTTTTAAAAAAATATTCAGGAATGTATATGGCAGTTCAAAAAAGTAAACCTAGTAGATCAAAACGTAATATGAGAAGATCTCACGATTTAATTATTCAAAACACAATTTCGATAGATAAAATTTCTGGAGAAACACATATTCGTCATCATATGACAAAAAAAGGATATTACAAAGGTAAAAAATTTTTTTTATAAAAAACAATTCTTCTTAAAATCAATTACAAATTAATAAAATACAGTGATTTAAAATTTTTAAACACTGTATTATATATAATATAAATTTCACTTAAATTTATTCAAAACTTTTAAAATTATAAAAATATGAAAAAAATTGTTTTATTATTTCCAGGTCAAAATTTACAAAATTTTAAAGATATTATTTATTTTAACCAAAAAACTAAAATTCTAAATAAAACTTTTGAAGAAAGTTCAGAAATTTTAAATTTAAATTTGTTAAAAATTTTAAAAAAAAGAAATTTTATAAAAAAAAAATATATTTCATATCTAATTATTAATATTTCTATTGCTTTGTATCGAGAATGGAAAAAAAATATTCCTATTATACCTAACATTATGATAGGACACAGTTTAGGGCAATATTCTGCATTAATTTGTAGTAAAAAAATAAGCCTGAAAAATGCACTTTTAAGTTTAAAAAAAAGAAATCGAATATTAAAAAATAGTTTCAAAAATATTCCAACTTTAATGTACATTATTATTGGAATTCATTTTTCTATAATTAAAAAAATATGTTATATAGTTTCTCGTATTTTTCAAAAAGTTTCTATTGCATGTATTAATTTAAAAAATCAAATTATTATTTCAGGACACAAAAAATATGTTTTAAAAGTTTTAAATTTTTGTAAAAAAATTCAAAAAAATTATATTATCCGTTTACCAATATATTTTTGTTTACATTATTCATTTCTTAAAAAAAATTCTAAAAAATTTTCAAAATATTTAAAAAAAAATATTTTTAAAAATTCACATATCAAGGTTTTTTGTGCCACACAAAAAAAATTTTTATACTCTTCTCAAAAAATAAAAAATAGTTTGTGTCAACAACTTTATAAACCAACATTATGGTATGATACTCTTAAAATAATAAAAAAAAAAAATATTAAAAATTTTATAGAAATTGGTGCGGGGAATACTTTAACTAAAATAAATTTTCATAATAAAATTTTTAATACATACTCAACAAATACATTAAAAAATTTTTTAAAAACTTTAAAAATTATTAAAAATCAAAAATTATGAAAATACACAAAAAAATTGCTTTAATAACTGGAGCTAATCGAGGAATTGGTAAAAATATTTTAACTACATTAATAAAAAAAAATATTTATGTAATAGGAACTTCTAAAACTTCGATAGGTGTAAAAAATATTAAAAATTTAGTAAAGAACAATGGAACAGGAATTTTAATAAATTTCTTAAAAAAAAAAAAATATGAAGATAATTTTAAAAAAATTCTTAAAAAATTCAAGAAAATCGATATTTTAATACATAATTCCGGAATAACTCATGATAATTTATTAATTAATATGACAGAAAAAGAATGGAAAAATGTTATAAAAATAAATTTGTCTTCTTGTTTTTATTTAACAAAAATTTTTCTACCAAATATGATTAAAAAAAAATGGGGAAGAATTATCTTTATAAGTTCTGTAAATGCATATCAAGGTCAAATAGGGCAAACTAATTATTCTGCTTCAAAATCTGGTGTCATAGGATTTTTAAAATCTTTAGCTTTAGAAGTAGCATCTTTCGGAATTACTGTAAATTCTATTGCTCCTGGATATATCAAAACTGATATGACTAAAAAATTTTTTAAAAATTTACCAAAATATATAAATAAAATTCCATTAAAAAATTTTGGAAAAACTACAGATATTTCTAATGTAATATTATTTTTAATTTCTAAAAAAACATCTTATATCACTGGACAAACTATTCATGTAAATGGAGGATTATTTATGATATAAATATTAAAAATTTTTTTAAAAAAAAATAAAAATATAATCTAAAATTATAATATATTAAGGAAAATAATGAATAAAATCGATAATTCTATAAAAAAAATTCTTTCAAAACAATTTAATTACCCAATAAAAAAAATAAAAAATACCCATATTTTAAAAAAAAAATTTAAAGTTGATTCATTAGATATGATTGAATTAATTATGTTACTTGAAGAAAAATTTAAACTGAAATTACATGATAGAAACTTTAATAAATTAAAAACTATACAAGATATTATTAACTATATAAATTTAATTTTAAAAAAATAATAAATTTTATATTAAAAAAATATTTTATATAAAAAATAAATTTTTTTTAAAAAAATAAATTTCAAAATACACTATTTAAATTCATAAAAATTTTAATTATCTTAAGAAGAAAATTATGAAAAAAGGAAAATTTATTGTTTTAGAGGGATTAGAAGGCGCCGGAAAAACAAGTGCCTGTAAATATATACAAAATTTTTTATATAATTTCGGAATTAAAAAAACTTTATTAATCAGAGAACCTGGTAGTACTTTTTTATCTGAAAAAATACGAAAATTTATAAAATTTAATCCAAAAAATGAAATTTTAAATTATAAAACAATAGTTTTATTACTTTATGCATCACGCTTACATTTAACTGATACCATTATTAAACCAACTTTAAAAAAAGGTATTTGGGTAATTAGTGATCGTTATGAATTATCTACTTTTGCCTATCAAGGGCAAAATTCACAAAAAAGAATAAATTTTATTAAAAAAATTAGTTCTTTAATTTTAAAAAAATTTTATCCTAATTTAACGATATATTTAGATGTTTTACCTCATATAGGTTTAAAAAGAATTAAAAAAAGAGGGATTTTAGATAATATTGAAAAAAATAATATAAATTTTTTTCTAAAAGTTCAAAAAACTTATTTAAAATACTTTAAAAAAAAAGAAAATATTTTTATTAATGCTAATTTATCACAAAATATGGTACAAAAAAATTTAAAACATATTTTATTAAAATGGTTAAAAAAAAATATATGAAATTTCCTATTTCTTGGTTAAATAAATATTATGTTCAAATTATTACTTTATTTATACAAAAAAAATTGCACCCCATTCTTTTATTTAAATCTACATATAATATTGGCATTCCAAAATTAATTTATGAATTAAGTTGTTTTATTTTATGCATAAAAAAAAAAAATTTTAATTATTGTAACGTTTGTTCTTCTTGTATTTTCATGAAATCTAAAAAACATCCTGATTTTTATATCATAGAAGAAAAGAAAAAGAAAAATATTGGTATTGATTTTATTCGTGATATAATTATAAAAATATATTCTACTGCACAACAAAGTAATGAAAAAATTTTATGGTTTACAAATATTTTAAAATTAACTAAAGAAGCTATAAATACATTATTAAAAACTTTTGAAGAACCACCTAAAAATACATTTTTTTTTCTATATACTTCCAACACTGAAAATATTCAAAAAACTTTATTAAGTAGAATGATTATATATAATATATCAGGAATTAAAGAAAAAAATGCATTATTATGGTTAAAAAAAAAAAATAAAAAAAAAAATTTTTCTCAAAAAAATCTAATAACTATTTTACGTTTATATAATTCTTCACCTTTTTCAGCAAATTTTTTTTTAAATAACATAATTTTTGAACAACGTATTAAAATCATAAAAATTTTTAAAAATTATTTATTCTATAAAAAAAATTTATTATTAATTAATGCTTTTAAATATATTTACAATCCAGACGTAATATTTTGGATTTGTTTCATTTTACTAGATGCTATAAAATTAATTAGTAAAAAAAAAATAAAAATTCAAAATATAGACCAAATTTTATTTTTAAAAAAAATTGCAAAAAAATACTCATATCGGATTTTATATAAGATTTTAACTTCATGGTTAAAATGTAATTATCACATACATAATATTCCAGGAATAAATAAAGAAATTTTTATTATAGAACAAGTTTTATATACAACACTTCTTATCAAAAATTAAAATTTTATATTATAATATTTTTTTTAAGGATAAAAAATGTTTTTAATTGATTCTCATTGCCATTTAAATTTATTAAATTTTAAAAAAAAAAAAATAAATAAAATATTAAAAAACGCATATTCAAAAAATATTAAAATTATTTTAACGATTTCTATTTCTTTAAAAAATTTTAAAAATTTATTACAAACTATAAAAAAAAAAAATATTTTTTTTTCTTGCGGATTACATCCCATATTAAAACATAATAAAAAAGATATAAAATTGATTAAAAAATTTTCTCAAATTAAAAAAGTTATTGCAATTGGAGAAACTGGTTTAGATTTTTTTCAAAAAAATCCACAAAAAATCAACCAAGAAAAACTTTTTAAAAAACATATTCAAATAGCTAAAAAATTAAACAAACCATTAATTGTACATAGTCGAGAAGCAAAAGATCAAACTATTAAAATTTTAAAATCTGAAAATGCATATTTATGTTCTGGAATTTTACATTCTTTTACGGAAGATATAAATATGATAAAAAAATTATTAGATTTAAATTTTTATATTTCTTTTTCTGGAATTATTACCTTTAAAAATTCTGATACTTTAAGAAAAACTTTAAAATTTGTACCTTTAAATCGTTTATTAATTGAAACAGATGCTCCATATTTAACTCCAGTACCGTATCGTGGAAAAGAAAATCAACCAAAATATTTATATGAAATTGCTAAATATATTTCAAAAATATTTAAAAAAAATATTATAGATTTTTCTAAAATTCTTAAAAAAAATTTTTTTACATTATTTAAATTATCAGCACTCAAATTCGAAAAATAAATTATATAATAAATGAATTATAATATTATAAAAAAATATTTCCATAAAAACATTTTTATATTATTTTATTTTTTTAAAAAAAATAAAATTTTTAAAAAACTTTTTTTACTTATTAAAATTAAAAAATTTATGAAAATTGAAAAAATTTTTTCTCAAATAGTTTTAAATAAAAAAAAAAAAAAAATAATTTATCAAGATAAAATTGTAACTGCATTTAAAGATAAAAATCCTCAAGCACCAATACACATTTTAGTAATTCCAAATATTTTAATTCCTACAGCAAATGATATTACTAAAAAAAACAAACACTTTTTTACACATATGTTTTATGCATCCTTAAAAATTACTAAAAAATTAAATATTCATAAAACAGGATATCGATTAATTTTCAATTGTAATGCACATGCAGGACAAGAAATCAAATATATACATTTACATATTTTAGGAGGAAAAAATTTAGGACCTATAATATGTAAATCTTAAAATTTTTTAAAAAAATTGATAGATCTGAAATATTATCTAAAAATAATATTAAATTTTAAAGATCTATCAAAATACTAAAATATTTTATAAAAATTAAAAATTTAAATTTCCTGAAGTTCTAGGAAAAGGGATTATATCACGAATATTTTTTAAACCTGTTATATATAAAATTAACCTTTCAAATCCTAAACCAAATCCTGCATGCGGAATTGTCCCATATTTTCTTAAATCTTGATACCAAATATAATCTTTTTGTGTATCCTTTAATAATTTCATATTTTCTTTTAAAATTTCAAATTTATCTTCACGTTCAGAGCCACCAATTACTTCACCTACGTGAGGTAATAAAACATCAAATGCAGATACTGTAATACCATCAGTATTTAATTTCATATAAAATGGTTTAATTTTTTTAGGATAATTATATATTATAATTGGCGCTTTAAAATATACTTCTACTAAATATTTTTCATGTTCAGTACTAAAATCTATTCCCCAATAAATTTTTTCTAAAAATAAATGAGAATTTTTTAACAATATATTTAATGCTTCTTTATATTCAATATAAAAAAATTTTATATCTAAAAAAGATTGTAAACGAGAAATAATTTTTGTATTAATATTTTTATTTAAAAAAGATAAATCTAAAAAATTTTTTTTTAATACTTTTGATATAAGAAATTTTAATAATTTTTCAGAAAATTTAGAAATTTGATTAATATTAGAAAAAGCTTCTTCTATTTCTAACATCCAAAATTCCGCTAAATGTTTACGTGTATTAGAATTCTCTGCTCTAAAAACAGGACCAAAAGAATATACTTTAGATAATGCGCAAGCATAAGCTTCTAAAGTTAATTGACCTGAAACAGTTAAAAATGCAGTACGATTAAAAAAATTTTTTTTATGTTTTTTTTTTTGATATTCATAATTTTTCATATCTAACATAGAAATTTTAAACATCTCCCCGGCACCTTCTGTATTAATACTAGTTATAATTGGTGTAGATATCCAAAAATATTTCTTAGATTGAAAAAATTTATGTATATTAAAAAATATTGTATTTCTAATGCGAGTAATAGCTCCTATAATATTAGTTCTAGGACGTAAATGACAAAAATTTCGTAAATGCTCTAACGTATGTTTTTTTGCAGACATAGGATACTTTTGAGGACTTAAAATTTTTCCTATTACATGCACAGAAATAGCTTTAATTTCATAAATATTTATACTTGAAGGTGAAAAAATCAAAATACCTTTTATAATTACTGAACATCCAATAGTTAATTTTAAAATTTCAGTAAAATAATTTGATAAAGAATTTTTGATAACTACTTGAATTGAATTAAAAATAGATCCATCATATACATTTAAAAAAGAAATTCCAGATTTTGAATCACGACGACTACGAACCCAACCACGAATTAAAATTATTTCATTAATATTTTTTTTTTTTAAAAAAATCTCGGAAAGAGACGTTACTTTCATTTTTTATTTTCCTAATTTTTAAAGTATAAATAAAATATTTTTATTATCTTTAAAATACTATTTTTTAAAAAAAATATATATAAATATTTTTAAAAATAAAATATTTTATATAAAAATAAAATTTTTTAAAATACAAAAAATAATCTTACAATATTTTATAAAACTTCATATAAAAAATTAAAAAATATTTTATTTTATACATGAAACATATATTATTTTCTTTATAATAAAAAATAATAATTTATATTTTTTTAAATTTAATTTAAAATTTAAAAATAAAATCAGAAAGAGAAAAAAATGTTAGTAAATATTAAAAACGGAAAAATAAAATTTAATAAAATTCCAATTTTAAATAATATTAATCTTATAATACATCAAAAAGAAAAAATTTGTGTTTTAGGAAATAATGGTTCCGGGAAATCAACATTATTAAAAATTATTAAAAAAAAAATATTATTAGATGCAGGTTCTTTATTTATTAAAAAAGATCTTAAAATAGCATATTTATCACAAAATTTACCTAAACGTTCCAAAGAAACTATTTATGAATTTTTATGTAAAAACATTAATAAAAAATATCGAGAACTTATAAATTTTCAAAATTTTTCAATAAAAAAAAAATCTAATTTAAAAAATTTTAATAATTTTTTTAATATTAATGAAAAAAAAATCTGGAAAAAATATTCAAAAATTAAAAAAATTATGAAAATTTTGCAATTAAAAAAAAATACACTTTTAAATTCTTTATCAGGAGGTTGGTTAAAAAAAGTTAATTTAGCAAAAATATTAATTCAAAAATCAGATTTATTATTACTAGATGAACCTACTAATCATTTAGATATTACTAGTATTGAATGGTTAGAAAAATATTTATTAAAATATAAAGGTGCAATTTTATTTACTTCTCATGATCGTGAATTTATTCATCATATTACACATAAAATTATTTATATTAACTTTAAAACTTTAAACTTTTGGAAAATAAAAAATTTTAACGATTTTTTTAAAAAACTTAAACTTCAAGAAAATATTAATAATATTAAAAATTTAAAATTTCAAAAAAAAATTAAAAAAGAAGAAATATGGTCAAAAAAAGGTATAAAAGCTAGAAGAACAAGAAATGAAGGACGTCTTAAAAAATTTATAGAATTAAAAAATGAATATGATCAAATTGAAAAAACACAAGAAAGTTATCCAATTTTAATCAATTCTTTAGAAAGATCTAATAAAATTATTTTTAATCTTAAAAATATTTCTTTAATAAGAAATCAAAAATACTTAATAAAAAATTTTTCAGAAAAAATAATATATGGAGATAAAATTTCTTTAATAGGCTCGAATGGATGTGGAAAAAGTAGTTTTTTAAAATTACTATTAAAAAAAATTAATTTAACATCTGGTAAAATCAAGATTGGAAAAAATATTAAAATTTCTTATTTTGATCAGGAACGAAAAAATCTTAATAAAAAAAAAACTATTTTAGAAAATTTTTCTACAAATTTAAATAATATAAAATTTAAAAATCAAACATATAATATTTTTAGTTTATTAAAAAAATTTAATTTTTCTACTGAAAAAATCTATTCATTAGTACAAACTTTATCTGGTGGCGAAATTAATCGATTATTATTTTTAAAAATATTTTTAAAACCTAGTCATGTATTAATATTAGATGAACCAACTAATGATTTAGATTTTACAACATTATCATTTTTAGAAAAAATCTTAAAATCTTATCCGGGAACAATTTTTCTAGTTAGTCATGACCGAAATTTTATAAAAAATATTTCAAAAAAATTTTGGTATTTCCAAAAAAACGGTAAAATTACAATCGATTTAAACTATTATCCCAATATTTATAAAAAATCAATAAATACTAAAAAAAAAATTAAAAAAAAAAATAAAAAAAAAAAAAATCTTAAAGACTCACAAAAATTAACATATAAATTAAAAAAAGAACTAAAGAATTTACCTCAAGAATTAGAAGAAATTGAAGCGCAAATACAAAAAATTGAAAAAAAAATCATTCAAAAAAATTTTTATCAACAGAATCCTATCGTAATTAAAAAAATCTTTTTAAAATTATCAAATAAAAAAAAAAAAATAAAAAAAAAATTTTTAAGATGGGAATTTCTAGAAAACTTAAAAAAATAAAAAATTTCTTATATATAACACTATAAATAATATAAAAATAATCTTAACAGTATATTTAAAAATATTAAATATTTAAAATCTGTTAAGACTAATTTTAAAAAATAAAATTATTTTTATTTTTTAGATATTTTTGCATTTCTCAGAACAAAAAAAATTAAATTTTTTAGAACAAGAATTACATTGAATAAATAATAAATGACAAAAATTATTTCTACAATTAATATATTTATTATTTGTAATTTTTTTACAATTTTTACATTTGGTAAAAATATCTGAAGTAACTTTTTCTTCTAAACGAGCATCAAATACAAATAACTTTCCTAAAAAATAAATTGGTAAATTTTTTATTTTTGCTTCATGTATATATCCTAAAATCCCCCCAAAAATTTGAAAAACATTTTTGAAATTATAATATAGTAAAAGAGAAGTAGCTTTTTCACATCTAATACCTCCTGTACAATATAAAATAATATTTTTTTTTTTATAATCTTTTAAAAAATTATGTAAATTTTTTAATTGAATTTTGAAAGTCTGAGAAGGATAAGTTATAGAATTTTTAAAATGCCCTATATAATATTCATAATGATTACGCATATCTACTAAAATAGCATTTTTTTTATGTATATATTGATTAACTTGTTCAGCATTTAAATATTTTCCAACTCTATTTCTATCAAAAATAAAATTTTTTATTTTACTAGACAAAATTTGTGATCGTATTTTAATAATTAATTTCCAAAAAGATATTTTTTTATTTGATAGTTCCCTCTGAAAATTAATATTATTTAATTTTATATCTAAATTTTTAATAAATAATTTAATAAATTTTAAAAAATACCATGGAATACTAATTTGTGCATTAATTCCTTCTTTAGAAATATAAATTCTTCCTAATATATTTTTTTTAATAAAAATTTTTTTAATTTTATTAGAAAATTCAGTTGGATTTTTTATAAAAAAATATTTATAAAAAGATAAAACATATCTTAAAAATAACTCTTTTAATACTTTCTTTTTTAATTCTAAACTTGAAATATATTTTTTTTGTACAGACATATATTTATAACATTCCTAAAAAGATTATATAAAACAATTATAAAAATTTTTAAAAATTTAAAATTTTATTATAAAAAAATTAATTTATTTTTTTAAGTATATATTTTTTTAATTTTTTTATATTTTTTTAATAATTTTTTTTTTTTTAAAATCAAAGATTGAGGAGCATTAAATAAAAAATTATGATTAGATAATTGTAATTTTAATTTTTTAATTATAAGTTCTATTTTAATGTTCTTTTGAATATTTTTTTTTTTTAAATATTCTAAATATGTACTTTTAGGTAAAAAAATAAAAATTTCTATTTCATCTATTATATATGATATAAAAAATTTTTTTATTTCTAAAAAAGGAAAAAATGTGATTTTTGTAAGGAAAGCAATTTTCTTTAATAAATTATAATTTTCATTTAAAAAAATTTTTTTATTATATGACAAATTTTTTATACAAATTTCGAAAGAATAATTATATTTAAATTTTAAGTCTGAACGTATTTTACGTAACTTAAAAATTATTTTATAAAACCATTCAATAAAATCAAATGAAGATTTATAAGAATCAACATTTATTATTTTAGGCAAATTCATAATATATTTTTTTTTAGAAAAATTTTTTAAAATTTTTACCATATTCATCCAAATATATTGTGTAATAAAAGGTATAATAGGATAAAGAAGTTTTAAAATTTTTTTTAAAACTTGAATACAAATTGTAAGAACATGAAATTTTTTCCAAGAAAATTCTTCCAAAAAAATACATTTTATATTTTCAATATATTTATCACAAAATTGATACCATACAAAATCATATAATAAAGCTACTAAAAGATCGAAACGAAAATTTTTAAAATAATTATGATAATTTTTTATTACTACCTGTAATTTAAAAAAAATCCATTTATCTAAAATAGATATATAAAAAATTTTTTGAAAATTTTTTGAAAATTTTTTTTCTATTTTTAAACAAATAAATCGACTAACATTCCATAATTTATTACAAAAATGTTTATAACCTTTGACACGATTCATATCCCAAGAAATATAACGACTCGTAGATGATAATGATAAAAAGGTTAACCTTAATGCATCAATTCCATAAGCTTTAATTCCATGAGGAAATTTTTGAATAATATTTTTTTTAATATTATTTAACATCTTTTCATCTGTTAAATTTTTTGTACGTTTTATAATTAATTTTTTTAATTTTATACCATATACAATATCTAAAGGATCTAAAATATTACCTTGAGATTTAGACATTTTCTTTCCATTATCATCGCATATTAAACCTGTAATATATACTTTTTTAAAAGGAATACAAAAATTATTATTTTTATTATCTTTTAAAATATATGCAGTCATCATAATCATACGAGCAATCCAAAAAAAAATAATATCAAATCCACTTACTAATACTTCCGTAGGATGAAACATTTTAAATTTTTTAGTACATTTAGGCCAACCTAATCCTACAAAAGTCCATAAACTAGAAGAAAACCATGTATCTAAAACATTTGTGTCTTGTAACAAAATTACATGTTTTTTGAGAAAATATTTTTTTCGAACTTCTTTTTCATTTTCAGCAATATAAATATTATTATGTTCATCATACCAAATAGGAAATCGATGTCCCCACCATAATTGTCTTGAAATACACCAATCTTCAATTTTTAACATCCAAGAAAGAAACATATTTTTATATTGCTTAGGAAAAAATATAATTTTTTTTTCAACAATTAAGTCGATTGCAATTTTAGATAATTTTTTAGTACACAAAAACCATTGATTTGTTAATTTAGGCTCTAAAATTACCTGACTACGCTCTCCATAAGGAATAAAGTTTTTCTTTAAGATACTAGAATGTAATAAATTTTTCTTTTTTAAAATTTTTATAATTATTTTACGAGCTGAAAAACGATCTTCATTCTGTAAAATAACCGGAATTTTTGAATCAAAAAAACATGATGGATTTCCTTCATAATCTAAAACTTCTAATTTCTTTAAAATTTTTCCGGAATCAGAAAAAATATTAATCATATATAATTGATGTTTTAAAGCTATTTGGTAATCAAAAAAATCATGTGCTGGAGTAATTTTTAAACATCCAGTACCAATATTTAAATCAACTGTAGAATCACCAATAATAGAAATCTTTCTATTAACAATAGGAACAATTGCAAATTTCCCAATATATTGTGAATATTTAATATTTTGAGGATTTACTGCAATTGCAGTATCTCCTAAAAGAGTTTCAGGACGAGTTGTAGACACTACAATATATTTTTTTTTTTCTTTAATATTTTTTTTTTCAAATATTAAATATTTAATATACCAAATTAAACTTTTAGATTCTAAATGTTTTACTTCTAAATCAGATAAAACAGTTCTTAATTTTGGATCCCAATATACTATTTTTTTTTTTTGATAAATTAATTTTTTTTTAAATAATTTTAAAAATACACGATTTACAGCTCTTGAAAATTTTTTATCTAATGTAAATCGTATATCTGACCAATCTACTGAGATACCTAATTTTCTAATTTGCTCAAAAATGAAAAATTCTGTATTTTTTTTCCATTTCCAAATTTTTTTTATAAAATCTTGACGTGTGTAATTAAATCTTTCTTTACCTTCTTTTCTAAATATTTCTTTTTCTATAATCAATTGCGTAGCAATACCAGCATGATCCGTACCCATCTGTAACAAAGTATTATATTTTAGTAATTTATGATAACGAATTAAGGTATCCATAATAATCTGTTGAAATGCATGCCCCATATGTAATTTTCCTGTAATATTAGGGGGAGGCATCATAATACAATAATTATTATTAATTTTAGAATATTTTTCAGAATTTTTCTGATGTAATTTTTTAAAAACAAATTCTTCTATTAAGATAGTATTATAATTTTTTTCCATAAATACCCTTTATTAATTATATTTTTTTAAAAAAATATATTAAATTAAAAAAATATTTTTTTTTAAAAAAAAAATTTAAGAAAATTTAAAATACAGTATAATAAATATATGTTATAACAATATGAAAATAAATTTTTTATTAAATTGTTTTTAATAATATTTTATTTTTATTTTTTAAATATTTTTATAAATTTTAAAAATAAAATATTATTTTTTTAAAAATATTAATATTATAAAAATATTATTATTCAAAAAAAAAATTAACAACTAAAATTATTAATATTGAGTATAATTATGAACACATTATATAAAAAAAGTTTTTTAAAATTTTCAGATTATCAAAAAAAAGAAATTTTATATCTTTTGAAGATTTCAAAAATTTTAAAAAATCAAAAAAAAGAAAAAAAATTTTTAAAATCTAAAAAAATTATTTTAATTTTTGAACAATCTTCTACACGTACACGTTGTTCTTTTGAAATTGCTGCTTATGAACAAGGAGTATATTCAACAATTTTAAATTCTAATGAATCTCATTTAGGATATAAAGAATCTATTCAAGACACAACTAAAATCTTAAATCAATTATATCATGGAATACAATATCGCGGCACTTCTCATAATACTTTAAAAATATTTAAAAAATACGCTACTATTCCAATATGGAATGGATTATCAAAACTTTTTCATCCAACGCAAATTTTAGCTGATTTATTCACAATAAAAGAAATTTATCCTAATTTAGAATTTGAAGAAATTAAATGCGCTTACATAGGTGATGCTCAAAATAATATCTCTAATACTCTTTTAGAAGCCGCTAAAATTTTAAAATTTCAATTAATTATTATAGCTCCTAAAAAATATTGGCCTAAAAAAAAATTTTTAGATAAATATATCTATAAAACAAATACAAAAATCAATAATATTCAATATACTGAAAATATTTCAATAGGAACTAAAAATATACATTTTCTTTATACAGATGTTTGGGTATCTATGACCGAACAAGAAAAAAATTGGAAAAAAAAAATATATGATTTATTACCGTATCAAATTAATTCTCAATTAATTAAAAAAATAAATAATCCAAAGCTAAAAATATTACATTGTTTACCGGCTTTTCACAATACCCAATCAACTTTAAGTAAAAAAATTCATAATAAATATAATTTAAAAAAAGGTTTAGAAATTTCAGAAAAAATTTTTAAATCTCAATATAATATAAGTTTTCAACAATCATATAACAAACTATTTACTTTAAAAGCGTTATTAATTTCTACATTATCTTCTAAAAAACATTTATAAAAAAATAATAAATTTATCAATTAAAAAATTATTAGTTTTTTAAATTAAAAAAATTTTAACAATAAAGAAATTTGAAAAATTATACAATATGTTAAAAAAATTTCAAAATTTTTTAAAAAGGATACATTAATGAAAATATTTACTGAAAAATTAAAAAATTTTAAAAAATACGGACCATATTCACATACAGTAAAAGCTGGAAATTTTTTTTTTACATCAGGACAAATTTTTGTAGAAAATGATCAAAAAACAAAAATTTTCCCTAATTTATATACTCAAACACTTTTTACATTAAAAAAAATCAAAAAATTATTATTACAAGAAAATTTAAAAATTTCAGATATCATTAAAACAACCATTTTCACTACTAAATTATCTGAAATTAAAATTATTAATCAAGCATATGAATTTTTTTTTAAAAAACATACACAAATATATCCCGCTAGATCATGTGTTGGAGTTTTAGATCTACCCTATAAAGCTTTCATAGAAATTGAAACAATTTCATATGTATCAAATTTAAAAAATTAAAAATATATGCCACATTGTGGCATAAAAACTCTTTAAAAAAAATTTTTTCAAAAATAAAAATTAATATAAAACAAAAATATTCAAATTATTTTTTTTGATATACATTTTTTTTAAATTTATCAGAAAATTTTGAAACTCTTGAATAAAAACGTTTTTTAACTATACGACGATATTCTTTAGGTTTCGCATCTGGTAATAATTGAATATTTATTGGTTTATTTAAGACACGCGTTTTTTTTAAATTTTTAAGAATTTTTAAAGAAAAATTTTTTGGTAATTCTACTGTAGAATAATCAAAAAACAATCTAATATTTCCTATAAAACGACTATTAATATCTCCTTCGTTTGCAATAGCCCCTACAATATGTCGTACTTCAACACCATCATTTCTACCTACAGAAATCTTATAAACATTCATTAAAAATCTTTCAGGTAATAAATTTTGAGTAGTGCCAGAAAAAATTTTTCTTTTAAATATTTTTTTTTTTTGTTCCTTTCCATACATCGAAAAAGATTTTTTACGAGTTGAATATAAAAAATTTTCATCTGGTTTTAGAATTAAAACACGTTCACCTTGAGCCATTTTTAATAATGCTGCCGCTAATAATTCAAAATTTTTTGTATCAGTAATTTTTAATTTAGGTAATAACAAACGATATTCTTCTAAATTTTTACTCTCTAATTGTTTTTGTAATTTTTCAGAAAATTTTTGTAATCTACGTTTACTAATAATATCAATATTAGGTAATTGAACTTCCGGAATATTCATTCTTACAACACGCTCAATATTACGTAATAAACGTCTTTCTCTATATTCTACAAATAATAATGCACTACCAGTTCTTCCAGCACGCCCAGTACGTCCAATACGATGCACATAAGATTCTGCATCCATTGGAATATCATAATTAATAACTAAACTAATTCGATCTACATCTAATCCTCTAGCAGCCACATCTGTAGCAATTAAAATATCTAATCTTCCATTCTTTAAACGAGCTAATGTTTGTTCTCTTAAAGTTTGATTCATATCACCATTTAAAGCAGCACTATTATAACCATTTTTTTCTAATGCTTCAGAAACTTCTAAAGTAGCATTTTTTGTTTTCACAAAGATAATTGTTGCAGAAAAATCCTCTGCTTCTAAAAAACGAATTAAAGCATCAGTTTTTCGTCCTCTAACTAACCAATAACTCTGTTTAATATCGGGACGAGTTGTTAAATTAGATTGTATTTGAATTTCTTGAGGATTTTTCATAAATCTTCGAGAAATACGTCGAATAATATTAGGCATAGTAGCTGAAAATAAAGCTGTTTGATGATTTTTAGGTATTTTAGACATAATATTTTCTACATCTTCTATAAAACCCATTCTCAACATTTCATCTGCTTCATCTAAAACTAATCCACATAAATTTGATAAATTTAATGTACCTCTCTTTAAATGATCTAATAAACGACCAGGTGTTCCTACTACAATTTGAGGACCTTTTTTTAAAGCTTTTAATTGTACTTCATATCTCTGACCACCATATAATGCCAAAACTTGAATACCCGTTAAATACTTTGATAAATCAGAAAATGATAAAGAAACCTGTATAGCTAATTCTCGCGTAGGAGCAAGTACTAAAATTTGAGGTACTTTACGATTAATTGATACATTATGTAATAATGGTAATGCAAATGCTGCAGTTTTTCCACTTCCAGTTTGAGCCATTCCTAAAACATCTTTTCCATTTAATAATAAAGGAATACATGCCGTTTGTATAGGAGAAGGTTTTAAGTATCCTAAATCTTTTAAAGCTTTTAATAAATTAATATTTAATTTAAAAGAAGAAAAAGATTGATAAATATGAGTCATGAAGTTTATGAGCCTCTTTTATAACCATGGCCAGTCTACTACATAACTCACGAAGAAAATAATAATATTTTCTTCTTACAGAGTGTGAACTGGCAAAAATTAAATAAATGTAAAAAATATTTAAAAATATTTAAATTTTTTAAAAAAAATATTTATAAATACTTAATATTAAATAATAAATATCATATAAAAACAATTATACAATAAAATGTAAAAGTTAGATAGTCATGATAAATTTATTATAAATAAAATTTATAATAGTTAAAACAAAATATTTTAATCTATAAAATAATTTCAAAATTTTTTAAATACTTTTCATACTTAAACGTAACCGACCATGACGATCAATTTCTAAAACTTTTACAGAAATAATTTGATTTAAACACAAGTAATCTGTAACTTTTTCTACTCTTTTATTACCAATTTGAGAAATATGTACTAATCCTTCTTTTCCTATTCCAATGGATACAAAAGCTCCAAAATCTACAATTCGAACTACTTTTCCAACATAAATTTTTCCAATTTCAATATCTTCTGTAATTTCTTCAATTCTACGAATTGCATGTTTTGCTTTAGATTCTAAAGCAGCAGAAATTTTTACAATTCCATCATCTTTAATTTCAATAATAGTACCAGTTTCTTCTGTTAACATACGTATAACTGCTCCTCCTTTTCCAATAACATCTTTAATTTTTTCAGGATTAATTTTAATAGTGTGAATCCGTGGTGCAAATGGAGAAATTTGATGACGAGGTATTTGTATAAATTTTTCCATTGTATTTAAAATAAAAATACGAGATTCCTTAGCTTGTAATAAAACTTTTTGTAAAATTTCTAAAGAAAAATCAATAATTTTAACATCCATTTGTAATGCAGTAATACCTTTAAGATTTCCAGAAACTTTTAAATCCATATCACCAAAATAATCTTCTTCTCCTACAATATCAGATAAAATAAAATATTTATTTTTTTCTTTAATTAATCCCATTGCTATACCAGCTATTGCCGATTTTACAGGTACTCCTGCATCCATTAAAGATAAAGAAGCTCCACATACCGAGGCCATTGAAGAAGAACCATTAGATTCTGTAATTTCTGAAACAACTCGCACAGTATAAGGAAATTTATCTATTGTAGGCATAATAGCTAATAAACTGCGTTTTGCTAATTTTCCATGACCTATTTCTCGACGTTTTGGAGAACTAATAATCCCTATTTCTCCGACTGAATAAGGAGGAAAATTATAATGAAATAAAAAATTTTCTATCCGATCCCCTAAAAGTTCATCTAAATTTTGAGCATCTCTTGAAGTACCTAATGTTGTAGAAACTAATGCTTGAGTATCTCCACGTGTAAATAATGCAGATCCATGTACTCGAGATAATATTCCAGTTTTAATATCTATAGTACGTATTTTTTTAAATGTTCTCCCATCTATTCTTCTTTTTTCATTTAAAATTTTTTTTCTAAAAATTTTTTTTTCTAAAATAAATAAACATTCTTCTATTTCAGAAATTTCAACATCTTTAAAATGTTCTAAACAATATTCTATTAAATTTTCTTTAATTTCTTGTAGTTTCTCTTCTCTCTTAATTTTTGAGATTATACAATATGCATTTTGAATAGATTTTTTGAAAAACTTTAAAATAAATACATATAAATTACGATTAAAAGGAATCACTATGTTAACAAATTTTTTTTTAATTGAAATAATTTTTTTAGAAAAAATTTTAATATTATCAATTAATAATTTTTGCTGTTCATGTCCAAATGAAATTGCTTTTAAAATTTTCTCTTCAGATAGAATTTTTGCTTCTGCTTCTACCATTAAAATAGTATTTTTAGTTCCAGAAATTATAAGATCTAAAGAACTATTTTTCATAATTTCTATATTTGGATTTAATAAAAATTTATTAGCAACATACCCTACACGCGCTACACCAATAGGACCTAAAAAAGGAATATTAGCAATATTTAAAGCAGCAGAAGTACCTATTAAAGAAATAATGTCTGGATTAATTTGAGGATTTAATGAAATTACTGTAATAACAATTTGTATTTCAAACAATAATCCCTTAGGAAATAATGGGCGTAACGGACGATCTATTAAACGTGCAATTAAAATTTCATTTTCACTTGGGCGCCCTTCTCGACGAAAAAATCCCCCAGGAATTCTACCCGCCGCATATGTTCGTTCTTGATAATTAATAGTTAAAGGAAAAAATTTTTGAGAATGTTGAGTAATCTTTTTACATACTACTGTAACTAAAACAGTAGTATCATCCATACTAGCAAGAATGGAAGTAGTGGCTTGACGTGCTATTACTCCTGTTTCTAAAGTAATAATATTATTACCATATAAAAATTTATGTACAATTGGGTTTAACAAAATTAGATCCTTTCTACAAAATAAAAAAAATTTAAATAAATTTTATAAAATATTTTTATATATAAATTATAAAAATTTAATCAAATATCATATAAATACTTAAAAACTATTAAATTTTTTTATAAAGAAAATAATAAGAAAAGAGCACAAAAGCCCTTTTCTAAAAAAATATTCTTAAAAAAAAATTTTAAAAAATTTTTTAATGCCGTAATCCTAAAACTTTTATTAAACTTAAATATTTTATACGATCTTTATATTTAATATAATTTAATAATTTTCGACGTTTTGAAACCATTTTCAATAAACCTCGACGACTACTATGATCTTTTTTATGTACTAAAAAATGTGACTGTAAAAAATTAATTTTTTTAGTTAATAAAGAAATTTGAAAATTTGAAGATCCGCTATTGTTTTTCATTTTTTTTTTCATAAAAAAATAACCTATAATTTTTTAAAAATATTAATTTTACTTTAAAATTATATTTTTTTGTAAAAAAACAACATATATATTGAAAATTTTTTTCTAAAAATTAAATATCAGAAATTATTTGATCCATAAATAAATAATTTTTTGAATTAATTTTACCCATTCCTACAAATTTTTGAGTATTTTCTTGAAAAATTTGAATAAATCCTAAATATTTTTTTTTTTTTAAAAATATAGATTTTCCATTTTTTAAAAAAAAAATATCTTTCTTTATTAAAAATATTTTAGGATATACGTTTACTAATGAAGTTAAAGGTAATAAAAATTCTCTTATATTTATAAAAAAATTTGTTTTTTTTTGAAACCTTTGATTATGTTTTTTTTTATATATTTGAGATAAAGTTATTAAATTTGAAATATTATATGGACCTATAGATATTCTACGTAAAAATACAACATGAGCTCCACATCCTAAACATTCTCCTATATCTTCTATTAAACTACGAATATAAGTACCTTTAGAACATACAACTTTTAATTCTAAAAAACCATATAAATATTGTATACAGATTAATTGATAAATTTTTAATATACGTTTCTTTCTAGGAACTATTATTCCTTGACGAGCATATTTATATAATGGTATACCTTTAAATTTAATTGCAGAATACATAGAAGGAATTTGATGTATAATACCATGAAATTTTTTCAAAATTTGTATAATTTTTTCAAATTTAATATCTACTATCTCTTTTTTTAAAATAATACCTGAAATATCTCCTGTAATAGTTTTTTGTCCTAATTGTGCAATCACATGATAAGTTTTTTTCATTTCTAATAAATATTTTGAAAACTTAGTTGCTTTACCAAAACAAATTGGTAACATACCAGTAGCTAAAGGATCTAAAGAACCAATATATCCTGCTTTTTTTACTGAAAAAAGATATTTAATATGTTGTAAAAAATTATTAGAAGATAAACCTTTAGGTTTATCTAATAATAACATACCATTAATCTCAATATATTTTTTAGACTTCATTAATAAACCTTTTTTTTTAAAAAAATATTATTTTTTTTTCTTTAATATTAAAGAAATTCTAGATCCTTCTAAAAAAGAAGAATCATTTAAAAAAAAAAGTTTTGGAAAAATACGTAAAGATATTCTTTTACCTAATAAAATTCCAATAAAATGTGCAGCATTTTGTAAAATTTTTAAATATCGAACAATTTTATCCTTAGTTTTTAAAGACCAAAAAATTATAAAAACTTTACTATAACTTAAATCATGAGATACTTTAACATGTGTAATAGTAAATTTCTGAAATAAACGAGGATCCCGTAAATCATAATAAAATATATTTGACAATTCTTTCTGAAAATAACAAGATAATTTCTTTAGACGATAAAATTTTTTTAACATAAAATATCCCTAAAATATTTTTTTAAAAAATAAATAAAATTTGTTTTTTGTTTTAAAAAGATTTTAAGAAAAAATTTTAAATACTTCTATTTGATCTCTAATTTGAATTTTATGATAATTTTTAATACCAATTCCACATTCTATATTAGTTCTCACTTCTATAACATCTTCTTTAAAACGACGTAAAGACTCTAAATATCCTTCATAAATAACAATATTATCTCTTAAAATACGTATAGGATTTGTTTTTTTTACAACACCTTGAAGAACTATACATCCAGCTATTAAACCAAATTTAGGAGATTTAAAAATACTTCGAACTTCAGCTAATCCTATAATTTTTTGTTTTTTAAGAGGTTTTAATAAACCCTTTAAACATAATTTTATATCATCTATTAAATTATAAATAATAGAATAATATCTTAAATCTAATTTTTCTGAATCTATTAAACGTTTTGCTGAAATATCTGCTCGTACATTAAATCCTAATAAAATAGAATGAGACGTCATACATAAAGAAGCATCAGTTTCTGTAATAGCTCCTACTCCAGAAGATATTATATTAAGTGTAAAATAAGAATTTGATAATCCTATTAAAGAATCTAAAATTGCTTCTAAAGAACCATGAGTATCTGTTTTTAAAATAATATTTAATGTTGTATTAACATCTTTTTTAATATTTTTAAATAAATTTTCTATATTTTTACGCTTGACATTTAAAAATCTTTCTTCACGATCCTTAAATCTACGATATAAAGCAACATTACGCGCTTTTTTTTCATTTTTAACAATTAAAAAAACATCTCCAGTTTTTGGTAATCCTGAAAATCCATATATTATTATAGGCATTGATGGTCCGGCTTTTAAAATTTCTTTTCGATTTTCATCTTGTATGACTCGAATCTTACCATATTCAAATCCACAAATAAAAACATCATTTTTTTGTAAACATCCTTCAGTAACTATTAAAGATGCAGCAGGACCGTATCCTTTGTCTAAAAAAGATTCTAAAATTACCCCAGAAGCCATTCCTGTATGAGAAACCTTTAATTCTAAAATTTCAGCCTGTAAGTAAATAGCTTGTAATAAATCTGAAATACCAACTCCAGTTTTAGCTGACAAATTAACAAAAATATTATTTCCACCAAAATCTTCTGAAACAATCGAATATTTTAATAAATCTTTTTTAATTTTTTTAATATTACTTTCTATTTTATCAATTTTATTAATAGCAACAATAACTGGAACATTAAAAAATTTAGAATGTTTAATAGCTTCAATAGTTTGAGGCATAACTCCATCATCAGCAGCTACTACTAATATAATAATATCAGTAAGCTTAGCACCTCGAGCTCTCATAGCAGTAAACGCTGCATGTCCAGGAGTATCTATAAATGTAATATTTCCATTTTTTGTTTTTAATAAATAAGCCCCAATATGTTGAGTAATTCCTCCAAATTCTTTTTTAACTAAATTTGTAGTACGAATTTTATCCAATAATGAAGTTTTTCCATGATCTACATGCCCCATAATAGTAATAATAGGAGAGCGTTCTTGAAGATTTTTTTTCAATATAAAATCACGCTCTTTTAATAATGATAATTCTAATTTATTATCTGCATGTAATATTACTTTATATCCCATTTCTTCTGCTATTAACTGTGCAGTTTCTTGATCTAAAACATTTTTAATGGAATTATTAAGACCTATTTTCTTTATAGTCTTTAAAACCTTTTCTTTTTTAATAGACATTTTATCTGCTAGATCAGAGATAGTAATAAAAAATCCTATATTTACAATTTTATTAATATTTTTTATAGGTTTTTTAAAAACTTGTCTCAAAGCCGAATGTACTAAAAAACAATTTTTTATTTTACGATTAATCTGAATATTTTTTTTTTCTTGTTGAGATAAATATTTTTTTTCGTTTTTTTTAAAATATTTACGAAATTTAATATTCTTTAAGTTTTTTTGAATACTTTGACGCTTAATAACAATATTTTTATTTTTCTTCTTTGCACTATTAATATTTACAGATTTTTTTTTAAAAAATTCTGTTTTACTTTTAACACCTAAAAATTTGTGATTTTTTTTTTCTTTAATTACTGAACTTCTATCAGATTTTTTATCTTTTAACGCCACAAAATTTCCTTAATATAAAAAAACTATTTTTTAAAAAAAATTATTTAATAATACAAATCACATTATTAAAATTTTAATCACTTATGGTACAAAAAAATATATAAAATAAAAATTTCTAATATACAAAAAATATAATTTTATGATATAATTTTATAATTATAAATATATAATTAATTTTTAACAATTTTAAATATTAAATTTATATAAATTTTTTATATAATATAAATATTTTAAAAATAAATAAAATTTTTATAATTTTTTATTATTTTTTTTTTAAAAAAAAAATAAAAAATATAAAATTTAAAAATTTTATAAAACTAATAAATTTTACGTGCTTGAGTAATTAAATCATTAGCTTGAATAAGATTTAAATTTGGTATATTTTTTAAATCTTCAATACATAAATTTGATAATTGTTTAATTGTATAAATTTTTTTATTAATTAATTGAATAGCAATTAAATTATTCATACCTTTTAATTTTAAAAAATTTTTTAAAAATTTCTCTGCGTTTAACATTTTTATTTTTTCATTATTATTTTTTAATAAAAAATTTTTTGCTTTAATTTGTAATTTTAACAATATATCTTTTGAAATTTCTGGTATTAAAGAAAATTGAAAAATATCTATTTTTGATAATATTTCAAGAGAAAAAATACCAAATTTTATTAAAATATTAATTAAATCTGTATTTAAATTTAAGACTTTTTTAAAAATTTTAATAATATTTTTATATGGTATATGATCTAAATTTTTCAAATCTTCAATTGTCATTATGTTAAATTCCCAACCTGTTAATTGTGAAGCTAAACGTACATTTTGACCATTTCTACCAATAGCTTGAGCTAAATTTATTGTTTCTACTGCAATATTCACAATATTTTTTTCCGGATTAAAAATTAAAGAAGTAACAGTCGCCGGAGACATAGAATTTATCACAAATTTTGAAAAATCCTGATCCCATAAAATAATATCTATTCTTTCACCATATAATTCATTAGAAATAGATTGAACTCTCGCTCCACGAATTCCCACACACGCACCGACCGGATCTATATTTTTATCTTTAGTTTGTACAGCAACTTTAGAACGAAATCCAGGATCTCGAGCTATAGATTTAATTTCTATTAAAGATTCTCCAATTTCTGGAACTTCAATTCTTAATAATTCTATAAGCATTTCTATTTTAGTACGACTAATAAACAATTGTGATTTATATGTGTCTGTGATTATTTTATATAAAATACCACGAATTCGATCCCCTATTCTAAAATTTTCTCTTGGTAACATTTCTTCTTTTAATAGTATTCCGTCAAGATCTTTTCCTAAATCTAATATTATATGATCTCTAGTAATTTTTCTAACAATACCACGAATAATTGTACCTCTTTTTTTTCTAAATTTTTCTACTAACATAGATCTTTCAGCTTCTCGTACTTTACGAACAATCACCTGTTTAGCTATTTGAGTAGCTATACGATCAAATTTTATAGAAGAAATACAATCTTCTATATATTCATTAATTTTAATACATTTATTTTCAAATTTAGCTGCTTCTAAAGTAATTTCTTTAGTAGGATAACTTACATTATATACTACTAACCAACGACGATAAGTTTTAAAAGTACCTTTTTTACGATTAATATGTATTCTAATTTCAATATCCTTATTATATTTTTTTTTTGTTGCCATTTCTAATGCTTTTTCTAAAGCATCAAAAATTTTTTCTCGTGGAAGAGATTTTTCATTAGCAACTAACTCTACTACAGTTAAAATTTCTTTTTTCATGCCCATTATCCTTAATACAGACGATGTATTTTAAAAAATTTTATTAAGATTTTATTTTTTTTTAAAAAAAAAATATAAAAAAAATTACTGAAGGCGGGATTCGAACCCGCATATTTATATTTTTTAAAAATGCTATCTCCTCAAGATAGTGTGTTTACCAATTTCACCACTTCAGTATTTTATGTTTTAATTTAAAAAAAAATCTAATTTATCTTAAAAATTATATATTTTTTTATATTTATATTAAAAAATTTAAATTACATAACATTAAACATAAAACAAAAAATAAAATAGCTAATATAAAAGTAATTTTTTTAATAGTATTTTCACTTACAAATTTACTTAAAATAGGATGCGAAACTTCCCAAATATTTGCAATTGATTCTGAACCTTCTGTAGGTTGTATTAAAATTAAAAAAATTAAAAATAAAGCAATAAAAAAAAAAAAAGATGTAAAGAAAGAAAACATACAAAAAATTTCCTTATGTTTTTTAAAAAAATAATATAATTTTAAAATATATAAAAATTTATAAAAATATTATATATCTAAAATCTAAAAAATTTTATTCTATAAAAAAAATAATTTATATTTTTAAAATATATTTCTAAAAGATTTTTTTTAAAAAAAAATGCCTATCTCATGAAATGAGATAGACAAAAGATATTGCTTAATAATATATTAAGATTTTTAATTTTAAATAATATAATTTTTCAAAATTTTTAAAGTTTTTTTAAATAATTAATCTTTCCAACCTTTTGGAGCACTAACTAATTTTCTTAACATTAATTCTTGTATTTGTTTTGAATCAATAGTTTCATATTTTAATAATGCATTTTTCATAGCATGCAAAATATCTAAATTTTTTTCTAAAATTTTTCGTGCTCGTTGATAATTTATATCAATTAATAATTTAATTTCTTCATCTATAATATGAGTCGTTTCATTAGATAAATTATTAAATTTTGTAACGGATTTTCCTAAAAAAATTTCATTATTTTCTTTATGATATAATAAAGGACCCAAACGATTTGAAAAACCCCATTTAGTTACCATATTCCTCGCTAAATCAGTTGCCATTTTAATATCATTAGAAGAACCAGTAGAAATATTTTTTGAACCGTAAATAATTTCTTCTGCAAGTCTTCCACCATATAAAGTAGAAATTTTACTTTCTAGTTTTTGACGACTATAACTTAAAATATCTCTTTCAGGTAAAAATAAAGTAACACCCAAAGCCCGTCCTCTAGGAATAATAGTAACTTTATGTACCGCATCATGTTCAGGTACTAATTGACCTATAATAACATGTCCCGCTTCATGATAAGCTGTAGATTCCTTTTGAAGATCAGTCATAACTAATGATCTTCTTTCAATACCCATAGTAATTTTATCTTTTGCTTTTTCAAATTCATCCATAGAAACTACTATATTATTAAATCTAGCAGCTAACAAAGCAGCCTCATTTACTAAATTAGCTAAATCTGCACCTGAAAATCCTGGAGTACCTCGAGCTAAAATTCTCAATTTTACATCTTTAGAGAGAGGAATTTTTTTAATATGTAATTTTAATATTTCTTCTCGACCTCGAATATCTGGTAGAGAAACAACAACTTGACGATCAAATCTACCTGGTCTTAACAATGCAGGGTCCAATACATCTGGACGATTAGTTGCTGCTATTAAAATAATCCCTTCATTTCCTTCAAAACCATCCATTTCAACTAAAATTTGATTTAAAGTTTGTTCTCGTTCATCATGCCCCCCCCCTAAACCAGAACCTCTTTGACGTCCAACAGCATCTATTTCATCAATAAAAATAATACAAGGCGCATATTTACGAGAATTTTCAAACATATTACGAACTCGCGAAGCTCCTACACCAACAAACATTTCTACAAAATCAGAACCAGAAATTGTAAAAAAAGGAACTTTTGCTTCACCTGCAATAGCTTTTGCCAATAAAGTTTTTCCGGTACCTGGAGGTCCTACCATTAAAATTCCTTTAGGAATTTTCCCTCCTAACTTCTGAAAACGTTTAGGTTCTTTTAAATATTCTACTAACTCAGATACTTCTTCTTTAGCTTCATCACAACCAGCTACATCAGAAAAAGTAATTTTAATTTCATTTTTTGCTAACATTTTTGCTTTACTTTTTCCAAAAGATAAAATTCCTTTTCCTCCTCCTAATTTCATTTTTTTCATAAAAAAAATCCAAACACATATTAATAAAAACATTGGAAACCAAGACACGAAAATAGTAAAAAAAATATTAGGTTTTTTAGAAATTATTCCAACAATTTTAATTTTCTTTTTTAATAAAATATTTAATAAATTTGCATCATACATAGGTAAAAAAGTTATATATCTATTATTATTTTTTTTAACAACTTCTATTTTTCGACCATTAATACATACTTTTTTAATTTCATTATTTGTAACTTCTGATAAAAATTCAGAATAATGATTTATATCTATTTTAGATTTTTGAAAATTTATATTATGAAATATTGACATTAAAATAATAGTTATAAAAGACCATAACATTAAATTTTTTATAGTACCCTTCAAAAGAAATCCTCACATGACATCTATAAAAGAATTCATGAATTAAATTTTTCGTTGATTAGCCACAATAAAAACTTCTCGCGATTTTTTTCGTGAAGTTTTAAGTTTAAAAATTTTAACTATTAAAAAATATTTTTTAATATGCTGTATATAAAATTGAAATCCCACTCCTTGAAATAATTTAAAAATTAAATATCCTTTTTTAGATAATAATTTTATAGATATTGTTAAAACAATATCACATAAATTAAAAAAATTTTCATTATCAATAATTGTAAAACCACTAATATTAGGAGATATATCCGATGTTATAACATCACATTTTTTTTTTTTTAATAAAAAAACAATTTTTTCAATTAAAATAGTATTTTGAATATCTCCTAAAATAAAAAATACATTTGGTATTTTTTTCATTGGCAATCTATCACATGCAATAATTCTTCCTGTATTACCTATTTTTTTTTGAATATATTCAGACCATCCGCCAGGAGAAGAACCTAAATCTATAACACACATTCCTTTTTTAAAAATTTTTAAATTATTATCTAATTCCTGTAATTTAAACCACGCTCTAGAACGTAAATTCTTTTGATTTCTTTTTTGAATAAAAAAGTCTTTTAAAGAATTTTTATACCATTTTATTGATTTTAGACTATATTTTCTTTTAATCATTATTTTTAAAATTTATTTTTTTTTCATCTAATAAAATTTCCAATTTGATTTATTAAATATATTTAAAATTTTTTTAAAAAATTATAATGTAAATATTTTATTTATATAAAATTTTACTAAAAAATTAAAAAAAATTTTTATTTTTTTAAGAAAAAATTTGTTTTTTACAAAATATGTTTAATTTTTAAAATTTTATATTGAATTTCCCCTAAAGGTGTATTAATAACCACTACATCATTAATTTTTTTACGTATTAATCCTCGAGCCATAGGTGAATAAATAGAAATTGTATTTTTTTTAAAATTAGCTTCATCATCCCCAACAATTTGATAAGAATATTTTTTTTTTGTACATAATTTCATAATAGTAATTGTTACACCAAAAATTACAATACCAGTATATGGAATTTTTGTAATATCAATCACTGATGCTTTAGATAATTTACGAGTAATTTCAGAAATTCTTCCTTCACAAAAAAATTGCTCTTCACGAGCAGCATGATATTCAGCATTTTCTTTTAAATCTCCTAATTTACGAGCTTCTGAAATTGCTAAAATAATTTTTTTTCTTTTAACAAATTTTAAATCTGATAATTCTTTCTTTAATTGTAAAAAACCTTTTAATGTCATAGGAATATTTGAAATCACCTAATTTCCTTTTTAAATTATTATAAAAAATTTGAATTATATAAAATGTAAAGATTTTATTATTATATAAAAAAATATTTTATATTTAAGCTTTCTTATAAAATATTTTTTAATTATAATAAAAAAAATAAAATATTATATCAATTTCTCTAAAAAATCTGTAATATTAAAATATTAATAATATATATCTAATTTAAAATGATACTATAAAATCTTTTTTATTATTTTCTTAAAATATTATGAATACACAACATACAAAAATTAAAAAATTATTAAAAAAAAAATTATCTTTAAAAAAAATTATCATAAAAGGTTTTGAAAAAAATATTGAAATTATAGCGATAGGAGAAATTTTTTTAAATTTAAAAACAGTACAAAGAGAAAAAATTATTTATTTTCCATTAATGAAATATTTTCAAAATAATGATATACATTCAATTTGTATACAAACATATACATTACAAGAATGGAAAAAATATAAAAAAAATCATTATCTATAAAAATTTTATAAATTTCTTTTTAATTAAAATATTTCTAATAAGAAATATTCAATATATCAAAAAAATAAAAAAATTTTAATATTTTTTTAAAATAAATATAAAAAAATATTATTATAAAATAATTTTAACAAAAAATTTTCTCATGAGAAAAATTATGTATGCTATTTTAAAACATTATAATCAACAATATAAAGTTAAAATTGGACAAACAATTCGTTTAGAAAAAATTAATGAAAAAATAGGAAAAATAATATTTTTTAAAGAAATTTTATTAATTTCTATTAAAAATCATGTTTTTTTTGGAGATCCAATAATTAAAAAATCTTATATTTCCGGAAAAATTAAAAAACATGGTAAAAATAAAAAAATTAAAATTATAAAATTTAATAGAAGAAAACATTATAAAAAAACACAAGGGCATAGACAAAAATATACTGAAGTTTTAATAGAAAAAATTATTTATACTAAATAACGAGAAAATTTATGGCACACAAAAAAGCTGGCGGATCTACAAGAAATGGACGTGATTCTAAATCTAAAAGATTAGGTATTAAAAAATATGGAGGTGAATTCGTTAAAGCAGGAAATATTCTTATAAAACAAAGAGGTACTAAATTCCATGCTGGAAAAAATGTTAAATGCGGGAAAGATCACACTTTATTTGCTCTTATAAATGGAATCGTAAAATTTCAAAAAAAAGGAATTCCTCAAAAAAAATATATACATATTATGAAAAAATTTTAATTTTTTTTTAAAAAAATTTATATAAATATTTTTTTAAAGAACATAATATAAATTAAAAATTAAGATATACTTATGAAATTTATTGATATGGCAATTATTAATGTATCTTCAGGAAATGGAGGACATGGATGCATTAGTTTTAGAAGAGAAAAATATATTCCAAAAGGAGGTCCGGATGGTGGAAATGGAGGAAAAGGAGGAAATATTTGGATTACTGCAATTTCTAATATTAACACTTTAACAGATTATAAAAATAAAAAAAATTTTATAGCTTGTCACGGAAAAAATGGTAAAAATTCTCAACGTACTGGAAAAAAAGGAAAAGATATACTGTTAAAAGTTCCATTAGGTACACGTATCATAGATTTTTCTACAAAAATTATTTTAATAGATTTAATTCAAAAAAAAAAAAAATTTTTATTAGTAAAAGGAGGAAAACCGGGATTAGGAAATACATGTTTTAAAAATTCTATTAATCAAACTCCATATTTTCGAACTTTAGGACAAAAAGGAGAAACTAAAAAAATTTTATTAGAATTAATTTTAATAGCACATGTAGGTACAATAGGACTTCCAAATTCTGGAAAATCTACTTTTGTACAAGCAGTCTCAAATTCTAAAACTCCAATTAATAATTATCCTTTTACAACTTTACATCCATATTTAGGAACAGTATTTATTAATTCTAAAAATTCATTTATTTTAGCAGATATTCCAGGAATTTTAAAGGGAGCTTCAAAAGGTATTGGTCTAGGAGACAAATTTTTAAAACATTTAGAAAGATGTTTTCTTTTATTACATATTATTGATATTAATCAAAAAAATTTTAAAAAATGTTTCAAAAATATTAAAACTATTCATACAGAAATAAAAAAATTTAATAATATTTTAATAAATAAAAAAATATGGTTAATTTTTAACAAAATAGATCTTATAAAAAACGAAGAAAAATTTTTTTATTTTTTTAAAAAAATAAAAAAAAAATTTTATAATTATAGAACTTATTATATTTCATCAAAAAAAAAAATAGGCACTCAACGTTTGTGTCAAGATTTAAATATTTTTTTTAAAAAAAAAAATATGTTTTTCTAAATTTTTATAAATAAAATATAAAATATTTTTTAAATATCTTTATTTAAAAAATAAAATTTTTCTTATCAAATATTTTTTAATTTTCTTAAAAAATATATACTATACTAAAAAAATTTTATATTTTTATAAAAATAAGTTCCCCGGATAAAAATTTTTCCGGGTTTTTTATAAAATTTTAATTTATCTCTTCGAAAATTGTGGTTTTTTTCTAGATTTTCTTAAACCAAATTTTTTACGTTCTACACGTCGAGAATCACGAGTTACAAAACCTGCATCACGTAAATCTTTTCTTAAAGATATATCATATTGTATTAAAGCTTTTGTTATACCTTGACGTATAGCTCCAGCTTGACCAGAAATACCCCCTCCTTTAACTGTAATATAAAAATCAAAAAAATCTTTCATATTAATTAATACAAGAGGTTGTATGACAATCATACAAGATGTTTTACGACTAAAATATTTATTTAATATACATTTATTAATAAAAATTTTACCCGTTCCTTTTTTTAAAAAAACTCTTGCTGAAGAACTTTTTCTTCGTCCTGTTCCATAATTTAATATTTTAGACATAATATCCTTTATTTAAACAATTAATTTTAAAAATTTAAAAAAATTGGTTTTTGTGCCATATGAATATGTACATTCTTTGAAAAAATTTTTAATTTTTTAAATATACAACGACCTAAAATTCCTTTTGGTAACATCCCTCGTACAGATTTTTCAATAATTCGTTCCGGAAAATTTTGTAACATATCTTGAAAAGTACATTTTTTAATACCTCCTATATATCCTGTATGATGATAATAAATTTTATTTTTATATTTTTTACCACTAACCAAAATTTTTGATGCATTCAAAACAATAACATAATCTCCTACATCTATATTCGGTGTATATTCTGGTTTATTTTTACCTCTTAAATATTTTACTATTACTGTAGATAATCTACCTAAAATTTTATCTGTAGCGTCTATACAATACCACTTTTTTTGAATCATATTTTTTTTTGCAATATAACTTTTCATAAAACTCCTTATTAAAAATTATAAAAATATTTTTTCAAACATTTTAAAAATTTTTTTAATTCTATATTTTTTAAAAAAAAAATATGTTATTATAAAATTTTTATGTTTTTAAAAAAATTTTAAAAAATCTCACTTCATAAAATTTTATTTACTAAAAAATAAAAATCTTTAAAATAATATTTTTTTTTAAAAAAAATAATTTTTAACTTTTCAAAATTAAATTTAGGATTTATATATGAATACTACGCATTCATTAAAATTATATAGAAATGGAATCAATAATATTGATCATCAAATTTTAAAACTTTTATCACAAAGAGAAAAATTATCCATTAATATTGTATTAGAAAAAATTAAAAATAAAATTAATATATATGATCCAATTCGTGAAAAAGAATTGTTTTCTATTTTAGAAAAAAAAAGTAATTTATATAAATTAGATCCTATTTTTATAAAAAAATTATTTTTAATTATTATTCAAAATTCAGTTCTTCTACAAAAAAAATTTAAAACAGAAATAAAAAAAAAAAAAAAAATATGTAAATTATTAGGACCTGAAGGCTCATATTCACATATTGCATTTAACAAACTTTTAATTTCAAATACTGAAAATTTAATTCCAAAATTTTATAAAAGTTTTTCTGAAATAAATACTTCATTACAAGAAAAAAAAAATTTTTTATTATTACCATTAGAAAATAATATTACAGGAATTATTTCTGAAGTATATCAATTATTAAAAAAAAAAAAATTATATATTAAAAAAGAAATTTATCTTGAAATTAAACATTATTTGTTATCATATCAAAATTTATCATTTCATAAAATTCAACATATTTATAGTCATAAACAACCTTTTCTACAATGTTCAAAATTTTTAAAAAATTTTCCTACTTGGAAAAAATATTTTTGTAATAGCACCTCAGAAGCTATAAAAAAAACTTTTAAAAAAAAAAACTCAGTGGTTTTAGGTAATTATCTAGGTAAAAATTTATATAATTTATTTACATTATCCAAAAATATTTCTAATCAAAAAAAAAATATTACACGTTTTGTTTTTGTCACATCAAAAAAACCTTATTTTTTTTTAAAAAAAAAATTTAAAATTACTATAATGTTTCAATTATATAATTATAAACATAAAATAAATAAAATTTTAAATATACTTTCACAATATAAATGTATTGTTTTAAAATTATTAAGTAATTTACAAAACAAAAATATCTTAAAAAAAATATTTTTATTAGATTTACAAACATTTCAAATAAATCTAGATGTAAAAAAAATATTTTCTAAAATTAAAAAAATTACACATTCTTTTCAAATTCTAGGAACTTCTAAAATAAATTAAAAATTCTTTTAAAAAAATATTAATAATATATTTAAAAAATATAAAAAATAATTATATTTTTAAAAAATTTCTTAAATATATCTCAATATTTTTTAGAAAAAATGAGAAAAATATTATGTTTATCAATTTAAGTAAAAAATTTTCTAAAATTTTTCAAAATATTACTCAAAAAGGACGTTTAACAAAAAAAAATATAGAAAAAACTTTAAAAAAAGTACAATATATTTTATTAGAAGCTGATGTTTCAATTTCTGTAATTAAAAAATTAAGTGAAATTTTAAAAAAAAAAACAATTGGCAAAATAATTAATAAAAGTTTAACTCCAGGTCAAGAATTCTTAAATATTGTCCAAAAAGAATTAATTCAATTAATAGATTTTCCAAATAAAAATATTAATTTTAATACTAAACCTCCTGCTATATTTTTAATTGTAGGATTACAAGGATCAGGAAAAACTACTAGTGTAATTAAATTAGCAATGTTATTAACATCAAAATTTAAAAAAAAAGTTTCCGTAGTTTCTACTGATATTATTCGACCTGCTGCTATTGAACAATTAAGAATTCTAAGTCAAAACACAAATATTAATTTTATAAATAGTCTTACTTCCCAAACACCATTAGAAATTTCAAAAAATGCTATCGAATATTCAAAAAAAAAATTATTTGATATTTTAATTATTGATACTTCAGGACGTTTACATAATAACAAAAAAATGATGATAGAACTTCAAAATTTACAAAATTTTATTAAACCTATTGAAACTTTATTTGTTATTGATTCTATGACTGGTCAAGATGGAATCAATTTAATTAAAAATTTTAATAACTTTTTAAAAATCTCAGGTATCATTTTAACAAAATTAGACAGCGATCATAAAGGAGGTATTACATTATCTATTTCTCAACTAACTAACATTCCTATTAAACTAATTGGTAATGGAGAAAAAAAATTTGATATGGAATTTTTTTATCCTAAACGAATTATAAAAAGAATTTTAGGTATGGGAGATGTTTTTTCTTTAATTGAAGATTTAAAAAAAAAAATTAAAAAAACTACTGCGTTAAAATTAGAAAAAAAATTAAAAAAAGGAAAAAATTTTAATTTAAAAGATTTTTTAATACAAATTCAAGAAATTAAAAAAATAGGAGATCTGAACATCTTAAAAAATAAATTACCAATTAAATTTTTGACACAAAATCAAAACATTTACAATTTAAATGAAATTACTTTAAAAAAAATGGAAGCAATGATATTATCAATGACATCTTTAGAAAAAGAAGAACCTAAAATTTTAAATTATTCTAGAAAAAAAAGAATTTCTCTAGGATCTGGAATTCAAATACAAGAAATTAACAATTATCTAAAACAATTTAGAAATATTCAACGTTTTATGAAAAAAATAAACAAAAAAAATACTAATACAATTTTTCAGAATTTTAAAAATCTTTTTAAAAATTAAATTTTTTAAAATATATTTATAAATATTTAAAAAATTTAAATAAGGAAAAAACAATGATTAAAATTAGATTAGCACGTCATGGTTCAAAAAAAAGACCATTTTATAAAATTATTTTAACTGATGTACGATCAGCAAGAAATGGAAAATTTATTGAAAAATTAGGATTTTTTAATCCAATAGCAAACGGAAAAGAAAAAAAAATAAAATATAATTCAAAACGTATTCAATATTGGTTAAATATAGGTGCAAAAATGTCACAAAGAATAAAAACATTATTAAAAAAATATAAATAATATAAAATTCTCTATTAATAAAAATCTATGAATAAAAAAATTCTTATTGGAAAATTTGGTAAACCATATGGAGTTAAAGGATGGATAAAATTAATTTCATATACAACAATCTCAAAAAAAATATTACAATATTTTCCTTGGTATTTAATTTCAATAAAAAAAAAATATGTAAAATCAGATATAAAAATGCAACAAAATTATAAAAAAAAAATTATTATATTATTAAAAAATATACACAATCGTACTGAAATAGAATTTTTAAATAATCAAAAAATTTTTATTAATGAAAAAATTTTACCTACTTTAAAATATAATCAATATTATTGGAAAGATCTTTTAAATTGTCAAGTTTATAATAATATGAATATAAATATAGGTATAGTTACAAAAATTTTAAACAATACTATTCATGACATTTTAGTAATAAAAAAAATTTTTAAAAATTCTTCTAAAAAAACAATATTAATTCCTTTTATTTATCCAAATTATATAAAATCTGTAGATATTCTTAAAAAAAACATCATTATAAATCCAGTATTATAATATAAAACTTTTAAAAAATGTTTTCTAAGAAATATGATAAAATTTAAAATAATTACTATTTTTCCAGAAATGTTTTCTTCTTTTTTAAAATTTGGAATTTTAAAAAAAGCTATTAACACAAAAAAAATTCAAATAAATTTTTTTAATCCTCGAGAATACAGTCCTTATAAAAATAAAAAAATAGATCATAAAACTTATGGTGGTGGACCAGGTATGGTTTTAATGTTTTTACCATTATGGAATGCTTTACAAGCAGCAAAAAAAAATATTTTACAAAAAAATATTGTTATTTATCTTTCTCCACAAGGAAAAAAAATTACTCAAAAAAATATTCCATATTTATTTAAAAAAAAAAACATTATTTTAATTTGCGGAAGATATGAAGGAATTGATGAAAGATTTATTAAACATGCAATTCATGAAGAATGGTCTATTGGAGATTATATTCTTACTGGAGGAGAATTACCAGCTATGATTATAATAGACTTAATTACTCGTAACATACCTGGAGTTTTAAAAAAACCTCAAGTTTTAATTAAAGAATCTTTTTCACAAGGATTACTAGATTATTCTCATTATACTAAACCTCAAAAAATATATAATTTGTCTGTTCCTAAAATTTTACTTTCAGGAAACCATTTAAAAATTAAAAATTGGCGTACAAAAAATTCTCTAAAAAATACATGGAATAAACGACCTGAATTATTAAATACTAAAAAATATACAAAACAACAAAAAAAATATTTAAAAAATATAAAAAATAGAGATAAAATATGAAAAAAATTATACAAAATTTAGAAAAAAAAAAAATGAAAAAAAATGTTCCTATTTTTAAAACCGGAGACACTTTAGAAATTCAAATATGGGTTGTTGAAGGATCGAAAAAACGTTTACAATCTTTTGAAGGTATTGTTATAGCGAAAAGAAATCGATTATTACAATCTTCTTTTACAATACGTAAAATTTCACATGGAGAAGGTGTAGAAAGAGTCTTTAAAACTCATTCCCCAATCATTCATAATATCAAAATTTTACGTTTAGGAAACGTAAAAAGAGCTAAACTATATTATTTACGTAATCGAACAGGAAAATCAGCGCGTATCAAAGAATATTTAAAATAAAGTATATTTTAATAAATACAAAAATAAAATTATGCAGTCATAATATATTTTTTGACTGCACAAAAAAATTTTAAAAATTATACACCTCCAATAATTAACTTATCAATTTTAATTGTAGGTTGCCCTACACCAACCGGTACACTCTGTCCTTCTTTACTGCAAGTACCCACTCCATTATCTAATTCTAAATCATTACCTATCATAGAAATTAGATTCATTGTATGAGAACCAGATCCACTAAACATAGCCCCTTTAAGAGCATAACCCACTTTTCCTTTTTGAATAATATAAGCTTCTGAAGCTTCAAAAACAAAATTTCCTGAAGTAATATCTACTTGTCCTCCAGAAAAATTCACAGCATAAATTCCATAATCTATACTTTCAATCATTTCTTTTATATTTGAATCACCAGCCGATAAAAAAGTATTAGTCATTCGAGGAAGAGGTAAAAAAGCATATGATTCTCGTCTTCCATTACCTGTACTAATTTTATTCATTAAAAAAGCATTATATTTATCATATAAGAAATTTAACAAAATTCCATTTTGAATTAAAACTGTTCTTTGACTACATGTTCCTTCATCATCAATATTAAAAGATCCTCGCTTATTTTTTAAAGTTCCATCATCAATTACAGTGCATAAGGAAGAAGCTATTTTTTCTCCTTTTTTTTTTGTAAAAATAGAAGTTTTCTTACGTATGAAATCACTTTCTAAACCATGACCTACTGCTTCATGTAATAAAATTCCAGGCCATCCAGATCCTAAAACTACCGGAAAAGTACCTGAAGGAGATATTTTAGCATGTAAAGCTAATAAAGCTATTCTTACAGCTTCTCGAGCCCAAAATTCACTACGAATCTCTCCGTTTAGATTTTTTTCAAAAAAATAATTAATATCAGAACGTTTACCACCACCACAATTACCTTTTTCTCGTTTTCCGTTTTCTTCAACTATAACTGTAATTGATAAATTAACCAAAATACGAATATCACCTAATAATTTAAAAACATCTGTAGATGCTATTAAAATATTTTCATACTCTGAAGTTAATATAATTGTTACATCTACAACTCTTGCATCTATTTTACGAATTTTTTTGTCTAAACAATATAAAAATTCTATTTTTTTTTTAATATCTAAATTTTTTAAAGGATTTTCAAAATTAGAACAAGGAAAAAAATTTTTTTTATTTTTTATATATAAAAAATTTTTATAAAATTTTTGAGGAATTATTAAACAAGAAATTTCTAAAATTTTAAATAAATTTTTTAAATTAATTTCAGTAGAATACGAAAAACCTGTCATATTTTGATGTATAACTCGAATCCCAAAACCAGAATCTTTAAAAAAATAACCTTGTTTAATAATTTTTTTATCTAATATAAAAACTTCTATTTCTTTATTTTGAAAAAAAATATCACCAAAATCAAATTTTTTAAATAAAATAATCTCTAAAATATTAAAAATTTCTTCTATCTTAATTTTATTTTTAATTAATAAAGTATTACATATAAGTTCTAACATAACTCACCATATCTTCTAAAAAATTTTTATAAAATTAAATTTTTATTATATTAAAATTATAAAAAAAATTTTTTTTATATAGATTAACTAAATTATTTCTATTATACTTTAAAATATAAAAAATATTTTATAAAAAATTTTCTAATTAAAAAAAGTGAAAATAATTATGGAAACAAAAATTAAAAAATTAAAAATTTTATTACTTAATGGACCTAATTTAAATTTATTAGGAACTCGTGAAATTAAAATTTATGGAACAACAAAATTTGATAAATTAATTTATAATCTAAAAAAAAAAGCTAAAAAATTTAATACAATCTTATTAGATTATCAATCTAATGCAGAACATAAATTAATTAAAAAAATTCATCAAAGTAAAATACTTAAAATAAAATATATTTTATTTAATCCTGGTGCATTTGCGCATACAAGTATTGCATTACGTGATGCACTTTTAGCAATTAATATTCCATTTCTTGAAATACATATTACTAATATTTTTGCACGTGAAGAATTTAGAGCTCATTCTTGGATTTCAGATATTTCTAGTGGTGTTATTACAGGATTAGGTACTGATGGATATTTTTGGGCTTTAAAAACAGCCATTAAAAGACTACAAAAATAATTTTTTGTATAATTTTTTATAAAAAATTTAAAAATAACCATTATTATATAAAGAATTTATTATAGTTATAAAATCTTTAGGAGGTTTTTTTTCAAATTGTAAAATTTCTTTTGTAATAGGATGACGAAATTTTAAAAAACTAGCATGTAAAATTTGTCTAGAACATTTTTTTAAAATTTTTTGTAAAGAAATAGAATTACAAGATTTAATTTTTTGAATATTTATTTTTTTATTAAAATTATATAATGGATCACCTAAAATTGGATGTTGAATAGATTCTAAATGCACACGAATTTGATGAGTTCTTCCAGTTTCTAATTTAATTCGCAAATGTGTAAATTCTTTAAAAATACAAATTACAAAATAATGTGTAATAGCAATTTTTCCACCTGAATGTATCATCATTTTAGTATGATAACGGATATGTCTTTTTATAGGTTTATTAATACTATTATTAAAAAAAATTTGTCCAAAAACAATTGCATCATATTCACGAATAATTTCTCTATTTTTTAATAAATTTATAAAATAATTATATGCAATTAAATTTTTAGCAACAATTAATAATCCTGTAGTATTTTTATCTAAACGATGTATGATTCCAGCTCTCGGAAGAGAATAATTTTGAGGATAATAATATAAAATCGCATTCAAAAGCGTTCCATACAAATTTTTAATTCCAGGATGCACTACAAAATTAGAAAATTTATTTACTATGAAAAAAGAAATATCTTCATATATAATATCTATAAAAATTTTTTCTTTTTTCCAAAAAAAAATTTTTTCTTTAATTCTTTTTAAACTAATAATATCTGTTTTTAAAATTTTTTTTTTGCAGAAAAAACAATTTTTCCATTCACCCTAACTAATTTTTTTTTTATTAATTTTGATAAAAATGTACGAGAATTCTGAGGAAATAAAAGTACTAAAAAACAATCCAATCTACGTTTTAAAACAAATAAATAATTTCCAGAAAAATGTAAATACGTCATAAATTTTATATCCTATATATTATATAATTTTTTTTAAAAAAAATATTAATTTGTAAAATTAAAATTTTACTATAAATAACTATAAAATTTTCTAAAAAAATATTCTTCTTAAAAAGAAAATATATAAAAAAATTATTATTTTTTAAGATATTATTTTTTAAAAAAAATATAAAAATGTATAATTAAAAGAAAAATATAATTTTAACAAAAATTTTATATAATCTCAATCTATTATATATAATTATCTTTTTAGGAATGTTTATGAAATCCTCTATCTCACAAATTCGAAAAAAATTTTTAAAATTTTTTAAAAAAAAAAAACATAAAATTTTACCAGGAAGTTCCATTATACCAGAAAATGATAAAACTTTACTATTTACAAATGCTGGTATGAATCAATTCAAAAATTTTTATTTAGGTTCTCAAATTCCAACTTATAAAAGAATAACTACTACACAATATTGTATTCGTACTGGAGGGAAAAATGATGATTTAAATAAAATTGGCTATAGTAATTTTCATCATACATTGTTTGAAATGTTAGGAAATTTTAGTTTTGGGAATTATTCTAAAAAAAAAGCTATTATTTATGCCTGGACTCTATTAACAAAAAAAAAATGGTTTAATTTATCTAAAAAAAAAATAGTAATCACATATTATAAACATGACAAAAAAACTTTAGACATTTGGTTAAATGTTATTAAAATTAATAAAAAACAAATTATCTCTATTGACGATCAAGAACATAAAAAATATTTTTCAGATAATTTTTGGAGCATGGGAGAAACAGGACCTTGTGGACCTTGTACTGAAATTTTTTATCAATTAAAATCATATAACTCTAAAAATATATATCCTACTGTTAAAAATTTAAAAAAATATTATGTCGAAATTTGGAATTTAGTTTTTTTACAATTTAATCGTTCTCTCGAAGGTAAATTATTTAAATTACCTTATTCAGCTATTGATACAGGTATGGGCATTGAAAGAATAGCAGCTATTTTACAAAAAGTAAATTCTAGTTATAAAATAAAAGAATATATAATATTAATAAAATCAATTGCAAATAAATTAAAAATTTCTCTAAATAATAAAAAACTTTTAAAAATTCTTTCTGATCATATTCGAACTACTGTTTTTCTATTAAATGAAAAATTATATCCTAGCAATGAAGGACAAGGATATGTACTCCGAAGAATAATTCGAAGAGCCTTAAGTCATGGATATTGTAAAAAATTAAAAACCCCTTTTTTTTATAAACTAATCAAATATGGTATAAAAAATTTAAATTTAAAAAATTCTTATTTAAACATTCATGAAAATTATTTAAAAACAAAAAAAATTTTAAAAAAAGAAGAAAAAAAATTTTTTTTAATTTTAAATAAAAGTATGAAAATTCTATTAAAAGAAATAAAAATTTCTAAAAATTCTCAAATATGTGGAAAAAAAATATTTTATTTAAATGATACATTAGGATTACCTATTGAAATTTCTAAAGATATTTGCCAAAAGAATAATATTACTATAAATTTTCAAGAATTTACAAAAGAACAACAAACACAAAAAATAAAACAAAAAAAAAAACTAAAGAATTATAAAAATATTTTAATCCAAGAAAATTTTATTAATATTAAACATTCTACAATTTTTTCTGGATATACAAAAAGCGAAACAACATCTAAAATTTTACAAATTATTTCAAATAATATATCTATTAAAAAAATTAAAAAAGGAATGGAAGGTATTTTAATACTAGATGAAACACCATTTTTTAGTGAATCAGGAGGTCAAATTGGAGATTCAGGAATTATTAAAAATAATAATTCAATCTTTCTTGTAAAAACAACAAAAAAATATCTAAATTTTATAGGACATATAGGAATTGTAAGTGTTGGAAATTTCCAAATTCAAAATACTATATTAGCAAAAATTGATACTAAAAAAAGATTTTCTATTCAATCAAATCATACAGCCACACATTTATTACAAGCAACATTACAAATTTTATTAAATAAAAATATTATTCAAAAAGGTTCATATATTAATGAAAAATATTTTAGATTTGATTTTAAATATACAAAAAAAATTAAACAAAAAAAAATAAATGAAATTGAACTTTTAATTAATCAAAAAATACAAAAAAATATTAATATTACTAGTACGATTACTGATTTTAAAAAAATAAAAAAAAAAAAAATAATAGCTTTATTTAAAAATAAATATAAAAAAAAAGTAAGAATAATAAATATTAAAAATTTTTCAAAAGAATTATGTGGAGGAACACATCAAAAAAATACAGGAAACATAGGATTATTTAAAATTTTATTAATTAAAAAAATAGGCTTTGAAATACAACGCATAGAAGCCTGTACAGGAATACAAGCAATTTTAGAAATACAAAAAAAAAATATACAAGAAATTAAAATATCAAAATTATTAAACACTACACCTCAAAATTTATTACAAAATGTAAAAAATTTAATAAAAAAAAATATTATTTTAATTAAAAAAAATAATTATTTAAACTTACAATATTTAAATAATTTATCTAAAAAAATTATAAAACATCAAAAAATTATAAAAAATATTTCTATAATTATTTATACCTTACAAAATAAAAATTATAATACTTTAAAAGAATTAATACAAAAAATACAACAAAAAAAAAAAAATAATATTATTATATTATTTTATCCTCAAAAAAATAATACTAATTTTATTATATATTTTAAAAAAAATACTTTAAAAAATTTTAGTGCAAAAAAAATTATGAAAAAATTATTTACCTTGAAATCCGGAAAAGGAGGCGGTAATTCTGAATTTATGACAGGTATCTTAAATACACAAAAAAATATTTATATTATTCAAAATTTACTAAAAAATTGGATATATAAAAAATTATTTAAACAGTATGAATAAAAAAATTCTTAAAAATATTAAATAATTTAAAAAAATATTAAAATTTTTTTTAAGGAGTAATAAATGCTTATTTTGACTCGACGTATTGGAGAAACAGTAATAATTGGTGATGAAATTACAATGACAATATTAGGTATTAAAGGAAATCAAGTAAGAATAGGAGTTAATGCTCCAAAAAACATTTCAGTACATCGTGAAGAAATTTATTTAAGAATTCAAAAAGAAAAAAAAATTTCTATTTATTAAATTTTTTATATTTTTATTTTTTTTTAAAAATAAAAAATATTTGACTTGTATTTAAAAAAAAAGTAAAATAATATATTAAAAATTATTTTATAAAAAAATTTTTAGGTGAGATGGCTGAGTGGTTAAAGGCGTTCCCCTGCTAAGGGAATATACAAGAAATTGTATCGAGGGTTCAAATCCCTCTCTCACCGATAAAATAAATATAAAAATTTATGCATCCGTAGCTTAGCTGGATAGAGCACTCGGCTACGAACCGGGAGGTCGGAGGTTCAAATCCTTCCGGATGCATTTTTATATTTTTTTTTAAAAAAAAAATAAATATATTTTTTTTAAAAAAAAATATATTTTTAATAAATTTAAAAAATTAATCAATAAAAAATTTATTAATCCAATTTTAAAGTATTATCAATAGAATTATTTAAAGTTATAATTTTTTCATTTAAATTTTGTAAATATTTTTCTATTTTTTTTTTTTCTAATATTAATTCATGACAAATATTTAATGCTGTTATAAATACTAATTGCTCTGTATTTGAAACATGAGTTTTATTTTTTAAATCATTTAATCGTTTGTTTAAATCATTTGCTGCTTCTTTTAATTCTTTTCCATTATTATTTGGGCAATTTACTTTTAAAAAACGACCAAAAATTTCTATATCAATAGTTTTAATAGACACAATATTTTCCTTCATGATAAAAAAATTAAAAAATATCATTTTTTAAAAATTTTTTAATCCAAATTTAAAACAAAATTTTTTATCAAAAAAAAATTAATATAAAACTTTAAAAAATTTAGTACCTGAAATTAATAAAACATCTGCTTTTCGAATACTAAATAATCCTACTGTTACAATTCCAGAAATATTATTAAGAAATTTTTCTAATTGACTAGGATAATTTAAATTTAAATTATATACATCAATAATATAATTTCCATTATCAGTAATAAAATTTTTGCGAAATTTAGGGGTACCACCTATTTTTATCAATTCATAAGAAACATATTTCAACGCAATAGGAATTACTTCAATTGGAACAGGAAAATTTCCTAATTTTTTCACATACTTAGTTTCATCTACAATACATAAAAATTTTTTAGAAAAAGAAGAAATAATTTTTTCACGAGTTAAAGCGCCACCACCACCTTTAATCATTTCTAAATTTTCATTAATTTCATCTGCACTATCAATATAAATTTCTAATTTATTAATTTCATTTAAATCAAATATTTTAATATTCATACGTTTTAAAAAATTTGAAGACTCTACTGAACTTGAAACAGCACCTCTAATAGAAAATCCAAGATTCCTTAAAGAATGTATAAAATATTTTATTGTGGAACCTGAACCGACGCCAATAATAACATCTTCAGAAATATATTTTAATGCATATTCAGCAACTTTTTTTTTTAAAATTTCTGACATTAAAATACTCCCATAACTTTTAAAAAATATCAAAATATATATTTTTTTTAAAAAAAAAAATAAAAATTTTGTTACTGGGGTACCTGGATTCGAACCAGGGATGTCGGTATCAAAAACCGATGCCTTAACCTCTTGGCTATACCCCAAATAATTTTATAAAAAAATTTTAAAATATATACGGAAGGCGAGATTTGAACTCGCATACATTTCAGTGCTAGATCCTAAATCTAGTGCGTCTACCATTTCGCCACTTCCGCATAAATATTCAAATATTTTAAAAAATAATAGCTACGACGAGATTTGAACTCATGACCTCAGCGTTATGAGTGCTGCGCTCTAACCACCTGAGCTACGTAGCCTAAAATATTATTAATTATTTACTAAAAAATATCAAATTATTATAAAAAATATTATATATATTTTTTATTAATATAAAATTCTTAAAAAAAAATTTTATATAAGTATTAATTATACTGATTTTATATTTAAAAACAATATTTTTTTTTTAAAAAAAAGAATATAATATTTTAATTTTAAAATTTTAAAATTAATTTTAAATTTTCAAAAATTAAATACTTTTAAAATTAATATTTTACTCTAGAGAAATTTTATATGTCAGATATTATAAACAACAATTTTATTCATAATATTATTAAAAAAGACTTATTAAAAAATCCCAAAAAAAAAATAAATACTAGATTTCCCCCAGAACCTAATGGATATTTACATCTAGGGCATGCTAAAGCAATATTTTTAAATTTTAATTTAGCTAAAAAATATAATGGAACTTGTAATCTTAGATTTGATGATACTAATCCAAAAACAGAAAACCTAAAATATATTAAATCTATTAAAAAAGATATAAGATGGTTAGGATATTTGTGGAATAATCATAGTAATTATACTTCTCAATATTTTAAAAAAATTTACCAATATGCTAAAAAATTAATTAAAAAAAATTTAGCCTATGTTGATCAACTAAATCAAATAGAAATTAAAAAATTTAGAGGTACCTTAAAAGAAAAAGGTATTAATAGTCCTTTTAGAAATCAAACAATTAAAAAAAATTTATCTCTTTTCAAAAAAATGAAAAATGGTTTTTTTAAAGAAGGAGAAATGTGTTTAAGAGCTAAAATTAATATGAAATCGAATTTTCTTTTACTTCGAGATCCAGTATTATATAGAATTATTTATAAAAATCATTATCACACAAAAAAAAAATGGTGTATTTATCCTACATATGATTTTGCACATTGTATATCTGATGCATTAGAAAATATTACTTATTCGTTATGCACTTTAGAATTTTTAGAAAATAAAAAATTAT